>JAKAUG010000451.1 GCA_021827805.1 Bacillota bacterium
CACAGCGGCGATCTTGCCCACCCCGGGAGGCCCATACACCAGCACATGCTGCGGGTTGGGTCCGCAGAGCGCCGCTCGCAGGGCCCTGACCGCGTCCTCCTGGCCCACGACCTCGTCAAGGGTGCGGGGACGCGTGCGCTCCGAGAGGGGTTCGGTCAGCGAGATCTGGCGCAGACGCGCCAGACGGTCCAGTTCCTTGCGCGACTCCCTCTGCACCGCCACGCGGTTGCCCTGCTGACCCTTGAGCAGGTTCCAGAAGTACAGGCCGATGACGACCGCGAACATGAACTGCACCAGGGTCAGGACCAGACCGAGCGACACGCGCACCGCCCCCTCATCAGCGGCGGTTAGTATTCCGCGCCGGGACGGCTGGCAACGGCCCCTGTGGTGCGCTCGTCCGCGCCAGGCCGCGTTCCGGAGGGCGCCCAGCCGGGTCGCTCGGTCGCAGGGCGTTTGCCGGCCGAGCGCGCAGATCCTTCCAGGTGGCCGCCAAGAACAACGGCGGGGGGCCGCGGGCGGCGATTGCCCCGCTGCCCAGGGTCTGGCGTGCCCTGCCCGTGCCTCCCCGCTCCCAAGTGGGCGGTACGGAAACACCGGCGGCACGTGGAGGAAGGAAGGCGCCCGCGCATCCCGCGTCTCGGACAACAACGCCAACAGCGGCGGCCGCGGAGAGGCGTCGCGTGAGCAAGGACGCCGCACCCTCCGCAAGGGTGCGGACAGGCTGGACACGCGGAAGGGGGGACGTTTCCGCCCCCCCTTCCGCCACCCGGCCGGCCTCGCTCAGGCCGGCTCTTCCTTCTTCCGCTTGCGGGGCACCAGAACCGGCATCTGATGCTCGGTCACAACCTGGCGCGTGACGACGCACTTGCTGAGATCGGCGCGCGAGGGGATGTCGAACATCACCTCCAGCATGATCTCCTCGATGATCGCCCGCAACCCGCGCGCGCCGGTCTTGCGCGCCAGAGCCGCCTCCGCGATGCTGCTCAGCGCGTGATCCTCGAACTCCAACTGCACACCGTCCAGTTGGAAGAGCTTCTGGTACTGCCGGACGAGCGCGTTCTTGGGCTCGGTGAGGATGCGCACCAGGGCCGCCTCATCCAGCGCATCCAGCGTCGCGGTGACGGGCAGCCGTCCCACAAACTCCGGAATCATGCCGAACTTCAGGAGGTCCTCGGGCATCACCTGGCTCAGGATCTCTCCGATCTTCGCGTTGCGCTCGCGACTGACCAGTTCGGAGCCGAAGCCGATGGTCTTCCTGCCGACGCGGTTCTGGATGAGCCGCTCCAGCCCGTCGAACGCCCCGCCGCAGATGAACAGCACGTCGGTGGTGTCGATCTGGATGAACTCCTGATGCGGGTGCTTGCGCCCGCCCTGCGGGGGGACAGAGGCCACCGTGCCCTCCAGGATCTTGAGCAGCGCCTGCTGCACGCCCTCGCCCGAGACATCGCGCGTGATGGAGGGATTCTCGGACTTGCGGGCGATCTTGTCGACCTCGTCGATGTAGACGATGCCCTTCTCGGCCTTCTCGATGTCGTAGTCCGCCGCCTGGATCAGCTTGAGCAGGATGTTCTCCACATCCTCGCCCACGTATCCGGCCTCGGTGAGCGAGGTGGCGTCGGCGATCGCGAAGGGTACATTGAGGATGCGCGCCAGCGTCTGGGCGAGCAGCGTCTTGCCGCTACCCGTGGGACCGAGCAGAAGGATGTTGCTCTTCTGCAGCTCGACGTCCTCGACCTTGGCGCCGACGTTCACACGCTTGTAGTGGTTGTAAACCGCGACGGCCAGGACCTTCTTGGCCTTCTCCTGACCAATGACGTACTGGTCCAGGATTTCCTTGATCTCGCGCGGCTTGGGCACATCCTTGAGGTTGAAGTCGACGTCCTCGGTCAGCTCTTCCTCAATGATGTCGTTGCACAGCTCCACGCACTCATCGCAGATGTAGACCCCCGGACCGGCGATGAGCTTCTTGACCTGGTCCGAATGCTTGCCGCAGAACGAGCACTTCAGCGGACCCTTCTGCTCGTCGGTGAATTTGAACACCTGCCTCGACCTCCCTGCGGCCCTGGCTCTCCAGGCGGCGGAACCCCCGCGCCTCGTCCGACGCCACGCAGCCCTCACTGGGCCGGTGGCTCACCCTTTCCGGGCCGCGAGGGCATGATCTCGTCGATGATACCGTATGCCTGAGCCTCTTCCGCCGACATGAAGTAGTCCTTCTGCAGGTCGCTCATGACCTTGTCCCTGGGCTGCCCGGTGTGCTTCTCCACGATGTCGGCGACCTTCTCATAGGCCTTGAGCAGCTCGTCGGTCCAGATCTTGACATCCGTGGCGCGACCCTGCGCACCGCCGCCCCATGGCTGGTGGATCATGATCCGCGAATGTGGCAGGGCGTAGCGCTTGCCCTTGGCCCCGGCCATCAGCAGCAGGGCGCCCATGCTGGCCGCCTGCCCGACGCAGATCGTCATGACCTTCGGCTTGATGTACTGCATGGCGTCGTAAATGCCGAGCCCGGCATCCACGCTGCCACCGGGCGAGTTGACATACACCTGCACGTCGCGGTCCGGGTCCTCCCCCTCCAGGAACAGCAACTGCGCGATCACCAGGTTCGCGACCTGGTCATCGATGGCGCTCCCCAGAAAGATGATCCGGTCCTTGAGCAGGCGCGAATAGATATCGTAGGCCCGTTCACCCCGGGAGGATTGCTCCACCACCATGGGCACGTAGTTCACGATGTGCCGCCGAACACGCTGCAGACGGCTTTCCCCACTGTTCACGCCTCGGGCCCCTTTCCGGATCCGCTTTCCTGAGTCGCGCCCTCCGCACGGCCGTCCTCCTCGGGCCGCAGGGCCAGGATGCGGATACGCTCGCGAGCGGCGGCGCCGGCCAACTCCGCCTGGATGACCGACAGGTTCTCAGGCTGCCTCGCCAAGCGTCGGTAATGGTCGGGATCCAGATTGCTGGACGCGGCCCGGCGGTTGATCTCCGCCGTCAGCTCGTCGTCACTCGGCTCGAGCCCCGCGGCGGCCGCCACGGCCTGCAGCACCAACTGCGTGCGCACCCCACGCTCGGCGCTGCCGCGCAACTCGTCGCGCAACACTTCCCTGTCCTTCATCCCAGCCCCGGACAGGTTGTTCAGCATGGCCTCCAGGGCTTGGGCCACCATCACCGCGGGAACGTCGACCTGCGCGCCGTCGACGACCAGATCCACCGCCTTGCGCTCCGCGTCGTCGCGCGCACGACGCTCGGCCGCCGCGCGTAGTCTATTGCTCATGTCCGCGCGAAATTCCTCCAGGGTGGAGAACGCGGAAACCTCCTGCGCAAAGGCGTCGTCCAACTCGGGCAACTGCTGGCGCTTGACCTCAGACACCTGCACGTGCAGGCGCGCACGCTTGCCCGCGAGCCGCCCCACAGGCTCGTCCGCGCCAAGCGCGATCTCCACGTCGGCGGCTTCACCGCGCTTCATGCCGAGCACGGCTTCCTGCACCTCCGGACGCACGCGCCCCGAGCCCAGCACGACCTCGGAACGCTGCGGACGCAGCGCCCCCGCGCCCTCCACCGTGCCTGAGATCTCGAGCAGCACCATGTCCCCGTCAGCCGCCCCCTCGGTGGTCGGCACCCAGGTCGCGCGCGTGCGCCGCAGCGCCTCCAGGTTCTCGGCCAGATCCTCCGGGGTCACCTCCACGGCCTCCGGCGTGACCCGCACCTCTTCCCAGGCTCCGAGCCGGACCTCCGGGCGGACCGTGACCCGGACCACGAACTGCAGGGGCTGGCCGTCCTCGAACGGCTTGACGTCGATCTCGGCCTGATCGACGGGCGTCAGGGACCGTTCGGCGAGGGTCTCCTGGTACGCGCGGCGGAGGATCGGCTGCAGGGCCTGTTCCAGCACCTGCGACCTGGGGACCACGCGCTCCACCAGGGCGGTCGGTGCCCTGCCGGGGCGGAACCCCGCCACCCGGACGCGGGCGGCAAGCTTCCGGAACGCGGCGTCAATCTCGGGAGCCATCTCTTCAGGGCTGACCTCGATCTCCAGGACGACACGCCCGTCTTCGCCCTGCTCCAACGTAGACTTCACGGTCCACTCTCCCCAACGAACGAGGGGGCCGCAGCGTACCGCCGCGGCCGCCCTGCCTGTACCCGCCGGCGAACCGGGGGTGCTTGGAATGCATTTTACCCGTGCAAAACGGGTCCGGGCAAGATCCCCAGCGCCAGGGTGGCCACCACGGCCAGCCCGGCCACGATGCCCAGACCAGCCATGGGCACCTGCGTGAGATCAGCGCACGACTCCTCGGGCGCCGGGCTCAGCACGGCAACCACAAGCTTGAAGTAGGGATACAGGGCCAGGACCGCCCCCACGATCACGAGCACGGCGACCAGCGGATAGCCGGCCTGGGCAAGACCCTCGAGCAGCAGGAGCTTGGCCAGAAAGCCTCCCGTGGGAGGCACGCTGGCAAGGGAGAGCAGACTGACCACCAGGGCCGCGGACAACCACGGATGGCGGCGGCCGAGTCCCCGCAGGGAGTCCATGTCTCCCCCCGCGCTCTCCACGGCCGCGACCACCGCAAAGGCCCCCAGTGAGGCCGCACTGTACGCCGCCAGATACAGGAAGGCCACGGCGTGCCACGGGCCGGCCAGCAGGGCGAGCACCAGCGTGCCCGCGTTGGCAATCCCGGAAAAGGCCAGCAGGCGCTTCAATCCGGGCTGGCGGAGCGCCAGCAGGTAGCCCACGAACATGGAGATCAGGCCGAGGACGGCGAGCAGGTTGATCCAGCCCAGCCGTCCGGGGAAGGCCACCATGACCAGACGCGCCAGGGCGGCAAAGGCCGCGGCCTTGGTGCCGACGGCCATGAAGGCCGTGATCGGCGTCGGCGCCCCCTCGTACACATCCGCGGTCCAGAGCTGGAATGGCGTGAGCGCCAACTTGAACCCAAGGCCCGCGACGATCAGCGCCAGGCCCGTGCTCGTCAAAAGCCCCGTCCATGCCGGTTCGGACGCCAGCACGAGCGACCCCCGCCCCGCATAGCTGAGCGCGGAGCCCATCAGCAGGAGCCCCGAGCCCAGCCCTCCGAGCACGAAATACTTCACCGCGGCCTCGGCCCCGCGTCCGTCGCTCAGCGAGAACGCCGTGAGCACATACAGGCCGAGGGAGAGCACCTCGATGCCCAAGAACAGGACGATCAGGTTCTGCGCCGCGGCCGCCAGGGCCATCCCCGCCGCCGCCCAGAGGGTCAGGGCGAGGTAGGCCGACCAGCGACCGCCCCAGCGCACCGGTGGCGGCAGGGACACGGCCACCGCCGCACCGGCGACGGCCACCAGGGCCGCGACCCGCGCAAGCGGGTCCAGCACCACCGCATGCGAGAACGCCGCCCCACTGATGCCCAGGGCCGCCGCGGCCGCCAGGCCGAGCACCACGAGCGTCAGCGCGCGCAGCAGTCGTTCGCGCCCTTCCAGGAGCAGATCCACCAGGAGCACCAGCACCGCTCCGGCGCCCAGCACGACAACGGGCGCGGCACCGCCCAGCGCCTGCACTCAGCCATTCCCCCTCGAGGATGGGGCAGCGGCGACCTGCGCCGATCCGCCCGTCACGGCCTGCACCGCTGCGGCGGCCTGGGTCGGGATGGGTTGCGGCCACAGCCCCACGAGCAGCAGGAGCACAGCCAGCGGGGCCAGCAGCCACCGCTCTCCGCCGCCCAGGTCCGCCACGGAACGCTGGGAGGGGCCGTGCAGCACGAGTTGCAGCAGCCGCAACAGGTAGGCGGCCGCCAGCACGACCGCCAGGCCTCCGACGAGCCCCAGCACCGGACTGGTGTGGTAGATGCCGACCAGCATCAGCAGCTCCCCGGGGAAGCCGGCGAGACCGGGCAGACCCAGGGCGGCCATCCCCACGAGCAACAGCCCTCCGGCCAGCGCCGGGGCCGCCTTCGCGAGCCCGCCCACCTCGCCGATCCGCACGGGGCCTCCCAGGCGCGACTCAAGCATCCCAAGCAGCAGGAAGAGTGCCGCGGTGAACAGCCCGTGCGCCACGAGCTGCACGATACCCCCCGTGACGGCCTGGGGCTGCAGCGTCAAGAAGGCCAGGGTGATCAGGCCGAGGTGACTCACGCTCGAATACGCCACCAGCCGTCGCCCGTCCCGGGCGCCGAGCGCCAGGAGCGCCCCATACACGAGGCTGACCACGGCCACCGTTACGAAGACCGCGTGCCAGGCCGTCACCGCTCCAGGCACCAGCGGCAGGAGGATCGCCAGCATGCCGTACAGCCCGGCCTTGCTCTGGATGGCCCCGACCAGGGCGGCCGCCGGCGCCGGCAACTCGGCGTAGGTGTCGGCGACCCAGCCGTGCAGCGGCCAGAGCGGCGTCTTCACCGCAAAGGCGATGAACAGCGCCACGCCCACGGGAACGACCAGGGCGGCGGGCACAGCCGCCGGGTGTCCCGCCGCACCCACGCCGACCCCCGGCATGTGGATCCCGAAGGCCACCAGCGCCGCGACGCCAAGCAGCAGCGCGACGCTGCCACCGATGTTGTAGAGCAGGAACTTCCACGCGGCCGGACCCCGTCCGGCACCGCCCCAGCCCACGAGCAGGAAGTAGGCGGGGACGAGCATGAGCTCCCAAAACACGTAGAAGAGGACGAGGCCGCGCGACAGGAACATCCCCGTCGCCGCCGCGCCAAGCATCTGCATCCAGGCGATGAAGGCGCCGCCCTGCCGGAGACTGGCCAGGGAGGTCAGCGTCGTGATCAGCAGCGTCAGCAGCACCAGCAGCAGGCTGAGGCCGGAGAGTCCCAGGCTGTAGGACACGGCAAACGGCCCGCCGATCCAGGGCCTGCTCTGCAGCAAGCTACCCGCCTGGGGCCAGAGCGACGCCCCGAGCACGAGCGCCAGTGCGGACAGCAGCGGCCCCGTCCAGGCCAACCGCCGACCGCCGGCCGCGCTCAGGAGCGCACCCAACCCCGGCAGGGCCCAGAGCAACGTCAGCACCCGCCCAACCCCCTCACAAGGCGCGGCCCACAGCCGCCCCTCGCGTCAGTGCGCAAACGCCAGCACCCAGATCAGGATGAGCGCCACGCCGCAGGACATCGAAACCGCGTAGCGCCGCACCACACCGGACTGCCAGAGGCCGAGGGCCCGCCCCCCCGCGGTGGCCACCGCGGCCACACTCCCCTGGGCCCTCTGCCAGCTGACGCCCTCCCAGGCCTGCCCGAGGCCCGCCGCCAGGGCGTGGACCGGGTTGACCAAGCCCTTTTGCCAGAAACCCTCCCAGCCGTACTCCGCGCGCACGACCCCGGCCAGGACTCCAGCGGTCCAGCGGTCCGCGGCGGCGTCACCGTTCCGGTACAGCCCCCACGCCGCGCCCCAGCCCACCAGGGCCAGCACCGTGGAGAGGACCATGCTTGTGCCGTCCAGCCCCTGACCCCAGGCATGCTGCAGGGCCACAGCCGCCACCCCGCCCACAACCGCGAGCACCGCGAGGACCACCGTCGGCCACCTGAGGGAGACCGCGGCCCCACCATGGACGGCCTGCTTGCCCCTGCGCTCGCCGCCGAAGGTCAGGTAGTAGGCCCGGAAGGCGTAGAAGGGGGTCAACAGGGCGGCCAGCGCCAGAAGCACCCAGGCCAGCGGGTGCCCGCCCCGCAGCAGGTCGCCGAGGATGGCGTCCTTGCTCCAGAACCCGGCAAACGGCGGGATGCCGGACAGCGCCAGCACGCCCGCCAGAAAGCCCCAGCGCGCCAGGGGCAGGGCGCGGGCCAGCCCGCCGTACTGGCGCATGTCCCGCTCGTCCCCCAGGGCGTGCATCACAAGGCCCACGCACATGAAGAGGAGAGCCTTGAAGAAGGCGTGCGTCACCACGTGGCTGACACCCGCCGCAACGTAGCCGAAGGAGACGCCCGCGATCATGTAGCCGATCTGGCTCATCGTGGAATACGCCAGAAGCCGCTTGATATCGTAGGAAACCGCGCCGACCGTGGCCGCGCCAAACGCCGTCAGGGCCCCCAGATCACCAGCCCAGGCCGCCGCCACCGGCGCGGCCTGGAAGACGACCTGCATGCGCGCGATCAGGTAGACGCCCGCCGTCACCATCGTCGCGGCGTGGATCAACGCGCTGACCGGGGTGGGACCCTCCATGGCGTCGGAGAGCCAGGATTGCAGCGGCAACTGGGCCGACTTGGCCGCCGCGGCCAGGAAGAGCAGCAGCCCAGCCGCCACCGCGGCCCCGGGATGCGCGGCCAGGGCCTGCCGGCCGCTGGAGCCCAGCAGGTGCTGGAAGTCCATCCGGCCCGTGGTGCCAAAGAGCACGGCGATCGCCAGCACCAGCCCGACGTCACCGACCGTGTTCAGGATGAACGCCTTGCGCGCGGCCACCACGGCCGCCGGACGCTGGTACCAGAAACCGATGAGCAGATAGGAGGCCAGGCCGACCCCCGCCCAGCCCACGGCCAGCAGGGGAAGGCTGTCCGCCAGCACCAGCAGCAGCATGGCCCCCACGAAGAGGTTCATGCCGGCGAAGTAGCGCCCGTAATCCGCCCGGTCCTCGCCGGCCATGTAGGCCAGGGAGTACACATGGATCAGCAGGCCCACGCCCGTGATCACAAGGACGAAGACCGTGGTCAGGCCGTCCAGCCACAGCCCGAGCGGGACGTGCAGGGATGCGGCCACGGCCCAGGTGCCCAGCACCAGGTCGGTCCCGCCCCCGTGCCCCGGGGCCGGGCCGAAGCCCGTCAGGGCCAGCCCGAGCGCGGCGGCAAAGGCCACCAGGATGCTGCCCGTGCCCGTCAGACCCTGAGCCTGACGCGGCAGGCGCAGCAGGGAGAGCAGGAGCGCCCCGACCAGGGGTGCCGCCAGAGCCACCGTTGCGAAGATGCCCACCGTAGAAATCCCTTCCGCCCCCCCACGAGCGCTTGGTCCCGCCTAGCCGCGCAACCAGTGCAGCCGGTCCACATCCAGGGTGCCGCGCGTGCGTCCCAGCAGGACCGCCAGCGCGAGCCCGATGGCCACGTCCGCCGCCGCGACCGTGATGACCACGAAGGCGAAGATCTGCCCGCCCATCAGTCCAGACTCACGGGCCGTGGCCACCAGGGCCAGGTTGGCCGCGTTCCACATGAGCTCCACGCTCATCACGAGCACCAGGACGTCTCGGCGCAGCAGAATGCCCAGCATACCGATGACGAACAGGATCGCCGCCAGGCCCAGGTACAGGGGCAGGCCCACGCTCATCGCCGCTCGCCCCCCGCTGCACCCTGCTCGGCCAGCGCGTGGCTGACCTCGATCGCGACAGTCTCGCCCTCAAGCTTCGCGGCCATGGCCTCGTCGTGGCCTGAGCTCAGGGCCACGCTGCCGATGATCGCCGTCAGCAGGGCCAGGGCCGTGCCCTCAAAGGGCAGCAGATAGGGGCCGAACAGGGCCTTGCCGAAGGCCGACACCTCGCCCGACGCCCCGTGGGCGGCCACCCCGGCGGCCACGCCCGCCCCGGCGCCCACCAGCAGGACGACGGCCACGACCACGGCAGCCACAAGGGCCAGGCCCATCTGGGCCGGCGGCTGCCCGCGCGGCACCGTCTCAATCTGGCGGTTGGCGCTCAAAAGGCCCAGGACGAAGACGAACAGCACCATCACCGCACCCGCGTACAGCAGCACCTGCACGAGCCCCAGGAAGGAGGCGCGCAGCGTCATGTACAGGACGGCCAGGCTGCACAGGTGCACGATCAGCCACAGCACGCTGTGCACCGTGCTCCGCGCCGTCACCACGCCCACGGCCGCGGCCACCGCCGCAAGGCCCACCAGCACAAAGGCGATCATCCGGCCAACGTCCCCTCTGTCCCCGCTTGCGCAGCTGCCGACGGCACGGGGGCCACGCTCCCTGGCTCGGGCACCACCAGCCAGCGCTTGTCGACCTGGAAATCCCGGCGGTCAAAGCCCACCAGTTCGTGCCGCGGCGTGAGCTGGATCGCGCCGGTCGGACAGGCCTCCTCGCAGTACCCGCAGAAGATGCACCGCAGCAGGTCGATCTCGTACCGCCAGGCATACCGCTCCCCGGGGGAGGTCGGATGCTCCGGCGCGTTCTCCGCCGCCTCCACCGTGATGCAGTGCGCCGGACAGGCCGCCTGACACAGCTCACAGCCGACGCATTTCTCCAGGCCGTTGTCGTGCCGGTCCAGCACGTGCAGAC
>JAKAUG010000118.1 GCA_021827805.1 Bacillota bacterium
AACACCTCCTACGGGAGCCTGCCCGTGCTGGCGAGCCTGCTGGCACGTGACAACCTGCTGCCCCACCTCTTCGCCATCCGCGGCGATCGCCTTGTCTACCAGCACGGGATCTGGGTGCTGACGGCGTGCGCGGCCCTGCTGATCATCCTCAGCGGCGGCGACACCAACGCGCTGATCCCGCTGTTCGCGATTGGCGTCTTCATCGGCTTCACGCTCTCCCAGGCCGGTCTGGTGGTCCACTGGTGGCGCGGCCGCCCCAGGGGGTGGCTCCCGCGGACGGCGATCAACGTCCTGGGATGCGTGGCGACCAGCGCGGCTACCATCGTCTTTCTCTTCGCCAAGTTCCTGGAGGGCGCCTGGGTGGTGGTCGTGGCGATCCCATGCCTCGTCCTGCTGTTCCGGCGCATTGCGGCGTACTACCTCGGGGTGCGGCGGGCACTGACGCTGGACGGGATCCCGCCCCGCCCGGTGCGCCACAGAACCCTCGTGATCGTGCCGGTGGCCGGGCTGACACGTCTGACGGTGCAGGCGCTCAGCGACGCGCAATCCCTGGGGGACGAAGTGGTGGCGGTCAACGTCGGACTCGACGGGACCGAAAATACCGAACTGGCGGAAGCGTGGGCGAAGTGGGACCCCGGGGTCCGCCTGGTCACGCTGTCCTCGCAGTACTACTCGATCGTCCGTCCCCTGGTGCGGTTCATCCGCTCGATCCGCGAGCGCTCCGATGACCGGATCGTCGTGCTGATCCCAGAGATCAGTCCCCAGCGGTGGTGGCAGAACTTCCTGCACAGTCAGATGAGTCTGATGCTTGCGGCCGCCCTGCTCGCCCAGGCCAAGGTGGTGGTCAGCATTCTGCCCTTTCGCCCGGAGATCTGAGCCGAAAGAAGCAAGGAAGAAGCCACTGTCCCCTTTCCGGGTGTCGTGCCAGGGGCGCGTGGGCGCCCAGCACCCCCTTGCCGACATGCTCATCGCCGCCATCCCCGAGGTCTAACGTGCATCCGGTCAACCTCATGCGGAAACCCTCGGAGATCTGACCCCGCAAGAGCGGCGAGCTGCGGGCACTCCTCCAGGCGCTGTATGGCGCCTGGAGGCAGCGCAAGACCGGCGCGGGACCCGTCGACAGCAAGGGGGAGGGTCCTCCGGGCCGGGTGACCGAGGTCGCGCCGTCCGTGCCGCCGGCTGTGGCGCCCGACTCTGGCGAACCGGGGAACTTGGCACGTTCCGGATCGTGGTGGTGCGGGCAGAACCCGGGGCGCCCGAAGGACCCGGGCGCGCCCGTGACGCCGCAGGCGCGTCACCGCCCTGGCCGACATGGGGCGACAGGCCCTGGCACGCGAACACGGGGCCGGACGCCCTGCCCCGGCCACGTCGGCCAAGGGTGCCCTTCAATTCTCCGCATACTGGAGCGGCGCACCCGCGGCGTGGGCGGACCCGCTGGCCCGCAGCGTCGACAGCGCGTCCTGCATCGGCACCCGCTCCATCAGGAGGTCCCAGAAGGTCATGCCCGCATCCGGCAGGCATTGCAACAGGCGCGTCACGCCGAGCGGCCCCGTTGCGCTTTCCAGTTCCAGGAGGCACTCCTTGCCAAGAGGAAGAGCCTGCTCCCGCCACGCGCGCATGGCCGCCGGTGTCCGGTGGGCAGGCAATTCGTCGCCCCGCGGCCCCGGGCCGTCCGTGAACAGCGCCTGCACCACCCGGAAGGCCGCCAGCGGATCCGGCGCGACGCCGCGTACGGAAACCGCCACCCGGTGCCAGAGCGTGATGTGCGGATCGGAGCGCAGAAACCGCGGCATCGGCGCGACGCCCCAGCGGAAGCGGCTGCCAAACCGCTCGATGAGGGAGGACGGCTGCCCCGCCTGGAAGCAATAGAAGGCGGTCTGCCCCGCGAAGAACGCCTGCCCGATCCAGCCTGGGCGGAATGGCGCCGCATACCCCCGGGCGTTCCAGCGGCGCGTGAAGTCCACCGCCTCGGGCAGGGCCCTCCAGTCGGTGTCCGTACAGCCCAACTGCTCCGCCACGTAGGCCACCTCGAACCCGCAGGGGGTCTGCGGGGTGAGCGCCGGCACACCGGCCGCCTTGCAGCGGTCGCAATACCCGAAGAACTCGTCCCACGTCCAATCCGCGGGCGGCAGGGGCAGTCCCAGGCGCCCCAGGAGGTCCGCGTTGTAGAGCACGACATGCGGCGTGTCGCGATACGGCAGGAAGTACGGGCGGCCGCCCCAGCAAAAGCGCCGCAGCCGGTTCCCGAACGGCTCGAGGTCGAGCCCCGCCGCCTCGGCCAGCTGATCGAGCGGCAGAGCCACTGCGGCGGGGGGCGGAGCGGGGGCGAGGGCCGGCGCCTCCCAGAAGAGGCCGATCTTCACCGGCGCGTCCGCGCGGTGGGCCTCGACCGGCGTGACGCGGAGGTCGGGGCGCGCCCGGCTCCAATGCCCGAGCAACCGCTCGGGATCGACCGCGTAGCAGGCCATGGCGATGCTCTCGTCAGGCACGGCGTCCACGTCCTTCCGGTAATCGTCCGGGCGGTAGAACACCCAGCGGAAGCGGCGGCGCGCCCGATGCAGGGCGGTGTGGACCCGTCCGGCCGGCACGCCGAGCGTGCTCGCGATCTCGCGCGGGGGGAGCCCCGCCAGCCAGGCGAGGGTCCCCACGCGGCGCTCGGCCGGGGGCAGCAGGGCGAGGGCCGCGAGGACCCCGGCGGCCCCGGCCGTTTCCGGGCCCTCGCCTGCCGGTGCCCGGTCGCCCGCATCCCCCATCCCCACGAGCCGCTCGATGTCGGCGAGGTCGCCCGCCGGCAGCCCCTCCCGCCGGCCGCGCGCCACCGCCTGCCGCAGCCTGTCCCGCGCCTCGTTCAGAACGACCGTGCGCAGCCAACCATCGAAGGCTGCGACCTCCCGCAGCGTGGGTAGGCGGGTGAAGGCCTGCCAGAGCGCCTCCTGCAGCCCGTCCTCCGCCTCCTGCCAGTCGCCGATGGCCGCGACGAGCAACAGCAGCAGCCGCGCCCGCCGCGGCGCGACCAGCGCGGCGAAGGCGTCCGGGTCGCCCTGCATGGCCAACAGGAGGTGCCTGCGCTCCTCCGCCTCCGTTGGGTCCACCTCCCGCCCGTGTTCTCCGCCTCACCCCTGAAGACGCGTCCCCCGACCCCAACCTTACATCCCGCCCCAAGACCCGTCCCCCACGGCACGAGATCCGCCTGTCCCCCATCCCGCGCAGACGGCCGTCTGGTGTGGTCGTCAGCCGTGGGGCCGGGACGAGAAACGACGGCATTCGCGGAGCGTCCGCGTGGCCCGCATGGCGGGTCCCGCCGCGCACAACCTCGCGGAGGGAGCGCCGCTCGGGCGTGGAAGCGGCATTCCTCGAGGGAGGGCAATCACGTGCAGCCGGGCCTTTTGCTTGACCACGACCGTGTCAGGAGCCTTCACACCGAGCCCAGCCTGGGTTCCCTCTGGGCGGATCTCGCCCGCCGCGCCGAGGCCCTGCTGGCCGCGCCTCTGGTGCCCGAGGAAGAAGCCGACGGCCCCGACACGCAGCACGGGGACTATGGCCGCCCCAGCGGCCAGATCGCCGACATGGGTCTCACCCTCGGCCTCGTCCACCTGGCGAGCGGCGATCCCCGACCCGCCGAGCGGCTCCGCGAAGCCCTGCTGCACTACGCCGCGTATGCCAAGTGGTACGGCCGCGGGCTGCGCCGCAACGACCCGCCGTGGCACTCCGAGCTGAACACCGCTCGCTTCTGCTTCGGTTTCGCCACGGGCCTGGACGCCATTCGTGAGCGCCTGGCCCCCGCCGACCGGGCCACCATCGCCGACGGCCTGGTGCGCCTCGGCATCCTGCCGACGCTGGAGGACTGGGTGCTCCCACAGACTCGCATCCACGCGCTGGACTCCATGGGCCACAACTGGTGGGCCGTCTGCGTGGCCATGGCGGGCCTGGCCGCCCTGGCCCTCGTCGGCGAGGAGCCGCGCGCGCTGGCCTGGGCCGAGGCCGCTGCCGAGGCACTCGATCTCTGGTTCAACTACGCGGGGTTCGCCCTGCAGAACAAGACACCCAATTTCGACCAGGGGGGCGCCTTTTACGAGAGCGTCGGCTACGCCAACTACGCGCTCTCGGAGTACCTGCTCTTCCGGATCGCATACGCCCGCACCGTCGGCACCCCTCCGCGCATTCCTGTGCTTGAGCACGCGGGCGCCTTCTTCATCCACACCTGCTACCCTCGGGCCTCCGCCGGGATCCTCAGCGTGGATTTCGGCGACTCCAGCCTGGACGGCGACGCTGGCCGGGCCGTGACCCTACTGCTGGCGGCTGGCTTCGGAGGTGGGGAACTGCGCTGGTACGCTGAGCGCACGCGCGCGGTCGAGCCCGGGCTGCGTCTGCTGGCGCACCGCGAAGGTCCACCATCCCGGCGCCCCGATGCCCTGGGCCTATCGGCCCTCTATCCCGAGGCGGGCTGGGCCGTTCTCCGCTCGTCCTGGGAGGACGATGCCACGCTGCTCGCGGTCAAGTGCGGCTTCACGTGGAACCACGCGCACGCCGACGCCGGCAGCTTCCTGCTCTTCCATGGCGGCCGCCCGCTCGTGGTGGACTCCGGCACCTGCTCCTACGGGCGGCCGGAGTACCACGCCTACTACTGCCAGAGTCAGGCACACAACGTCGTGCTCTTCGACGGACAGGGCCAGTCGCCGGACGACTTCTACCGGGGCGTCAAGCATCCCGGGAGGCTTGGCCCGCTGATCGAACTTGGAGACCTGCGCTATCTGTGCGCGGACGCCACAGGCCCCATGGCCCGCCACCTCTGCCGCAACTACCGCCATTTCCTCTGGATCGGCGCGGCAATCCTGGTCGTCGACGACGTGCGCGCGCACGGGCCCGGCCGCATCGAATGGCTCCTGCACCACGGCGGGCAGGCCACCGTCGCGGGATCGGGAGGTGTCGACATCGCCGACGAGGAGGCCCGGCTCGCCGTGCGGCCGCTGCATCCGGAGGGCCTCGTGCCCTCGCGGCAGGAGGGGCTCGCCGACCACCGCCCCGACCAGCGGGTCTCCCACCTGTCCTTCGCGCTGCCCGAGCCTCGGCAGGAGGCCAAGTTCGTGACGGCCCTTCTGCCCGGGGGCGAGGACACCGCCTCGGTGGAAGCCACCGCGGGGCGGGATTGGCTCGGCGCCCGCGTGCGCCAGGCCGGCCGCCGCGCCGATGTCTACCTCAACTTGCGCGCGGACGGCCGTCTCATGCACCGTAACAGCAACCTCGTCATGGACGGCTGGGAGACCGATGCCTACCTCCTGGTGGTGGAAGGGGTCGGGGAACGCGTGCTCGTCGTCGGCGGAAGCTACCTGCGACGGGACGGCCGGGTCCTGTTCTCCTCTCTCTCCAAGGCATTTGCGGCGTTCCGCCTGGCCGACGGCGACCTGGAGGCGTCAGTGCGGGGCCAGCCCCGCATGCGGTTGTGCTTTGGTGGCGTCGCCAGCGCGCCGGAGCGGGTCACCGTCAACGGCCTCCCCCGGCCCTTCGCGCACGACCGGGAACAGGGACTCGTCGCGGTGCGGGTCGAGGACTGAGCGGGCGCCCCTCGCCGGACAGGGCGAGCGGCCAGCGCGGACCGCCCGCCTCGGTGCGGCCCGAGTCCGGTACCGGCCGTCGCGCGGCTTGCCCGACGGGGGCACCTGTGCACCAGGGGCTGGCGGCAGGCACCGCAGTTCCCCCTTTCGATGCAGGACGCTGCGCGGTGACCCCGCATCCCGAAGGGCGGCCAGGAGGAAGAGGGTTGTGCATCCCCCTGTTCACGGGCGGCGTGTGCATCCGGTGGGAGAAGCGCGAGATGCACAGCCCCGGCCCGGGCAGTCGCCGCCGCGGATTCGCGCCAATGCGCTCTGCGGATCCGAGCGCCACCAGTTCTTTCACGGAAGCGACGCGGTACCCGGGAATGAGGCATGCGGGGAGGATGGCTGCGGACGGTCCCGGGACCACCACCCCCGTGGGTACGCCGGGCGCCGCGTATCTGATGGATTTCCGCGGGGAGAGCCGCCTCGGCCGCACCAACCAGTGCCTGCACAAGCGCGGGGAGCCTGCACCGCGTCCTCCGCCTGGCCCGACACACAGGCGCTGAAGGTCGGCGGTGTTGCCGGTCGCGGCTTGGTCGAGGACATGGTGCGACGCTTCTCCTTCCAGCAGGGGGGCGGCGAGATCGCCGAGGAATGGGAGGCAGGGTACTTCGAGACCGCGATCGCGCCTTCCATCACACCTTTGACGCGCACCTGGACGCCATTGTCGCGGCACTCTGCGCCACGGCGCCCCCCGGTCCCGGGCCCGCGCGCCCTCCAGATGCTCTGGCCGCCATCGCCGCCGATGCAGAAGGCAGAGGCGTGGGCCCTGCCGCGCCCCCTGGCGGCTCGCGCAGCCCCCAACCACGGATCCGCACCGGGGGCCATTCCGGACCGTCGGGCGAGCAATGGACGCCAGGGCTGGAATCCAAGCACCGGAGTGTCCGCGGCCGACAGGTGCAAGCATCTCCGCGGAGAACTCAAGCCTGGCTTTTCCAGAGCCCCTTGGGGAAGCCCTCTTGGTAGCAATGGCCGATGGGACTCCCTGATCGGGTGAGCGGAGTTGAGGGAGGGTGCGGAATGCGGATACGGCATGGAGGAGCCCAGAGAACGCTCTTGGGGATCGTGGCGGTCGGTGGCATCATCCTGACGGGCTGCGGACTCGCTACCCAGAGCAGCGCGCCCACAGCGCCGACCGGATCTGCGGCGGCGGTGGCCGCGCCCGCGGGGATGCCCACCTCGGACAGCCTGCAGGGCTGGCACCAGAGCAGCACCGGCACCCAGGCCCTGTCCCGGACCGTCGGGGACCCGCGGCCGCCCTCTCTGGAGTTGCCCGGCGACGGTTCATCGTACGTCTGGGCGGACCTGGGCAAGCCCATCGATCAGTTCTCCTTCGATGTGAAGACGCAGGGGCTGTTCGACTTCTTCTTCGGTGCCAATCAGAGCGGCCAGGGCTACCTGTTCCGCATCGACACCCGCGGCGGCACGAATTACTCAGGCTTCGCCACCACCACCAGCTGGACCACATGGGACTGCCCACTCACGGGCTCCACCACCGATCCGGCCGGGACGTGGCTGCACGTGGTTCTAACGATCGGGGGCGCGAACGTGGCCACAGCCACGGTCACCGGGAGCGGCGTGCATGAGACGGATCTGTTCGCCGGGCAGGCCGTGGGCTGCAACACGTCCAACCAGCCAGAGGTCCTCTGGAAGTATCAGCCACAGGGTACGGCCTTCGGGTTCCAGGGGGACGGCCTTGGCGCGACATCGGAGACATGGATCGCAAACTTCCGGTAGCCTGGCGACAGAGGGGTGGCCCGGTCCTCGGCGTCGACGCCTTGTTGGGGCACGGGTCCCCGGGGGTGGCACGTGGCGGCACAGCGCTCACCGGGCGGGCCAGCCCGTCGGGCACGGGCTTCGGGGCGGAATGGCTGCGATAAACTGGCTGAGGGACAAGGTGCCGCAGCACACAGGACACCTTGCCATCGCGAACGGGATCCCTGTGGTCGAGCGGAATCCAGCCTGGACCAGTCGAGCATGTCCGCGGTGCAACCGCCTTGGCGACAGGTTCTCGCCTGGTGGGCGCGGCACGGCGGAGGGTTGTGCCGCGCCACGGCGTACCCCTCACCTCCGCCGCCGAGCCGTCTCCCCTGCGGGTGCCGTGGCGGGCATGGCGACGCGAACATGGCCGCCGCGCTCAGGATGAATGAGGAAGTGGGACCGGTCGTTCCGCTACCCCACCGCCGAACAGCGCAAGGCGAGCGGCAGGCGACCAGCGGGTGGATGTGCTGCACGTGACCCGCAAAGGGGACCTGCCCCGTGGCCGGAAGCGCCGTCACCACGTCCCCCGGAGGGCTGGGGATGTGTGCAGAGGGTCCTCGGCCCCTGCCGCGGCCTGAAAGGCGGGCTGTGCCCCGGGGCTCGGGGCCGGTGGCCGCTGGCGGGGAGGACCAGCACGGAGGCGCTCCGCAAGAACGCGCGACGCTCCATCGGCTCACCCCGGCGAGGCGTCGGACCTCGCGCCGGCCCACAGGGTTCCCGGACGCCGCCGCCCTTTGCGCGGGGGGCATCCCCCTGGCCGCACACCCGCCTGCTGGCCGAGATCCCTGCCCGCCCGGGTGGCCTCCGCGTGGTCCCCGGCCCCGCCGGAGCGGGCGGCTAACGGGCCGCGGCCTCCTGGAACCTCTCCAGGGTGGCGCCCGGCCGCACCAGGTGGTGTGAGAGGCCCAGTTCGCGCGGCGGGACCCCGAAGGCCAGACCGATGAGCTGGGGCAGGTGCAGGATCGGCACGCCCAGGGGCACGCCCAGAACCTGTGCGGCCTCCTCCTGCTGCCCGTCCAGGTTGAGGTGGCACAGCGGGCAGGGCGTGACCATGATGTCCGCCCCGTGGTCCTTGGCGTCCTGGATGCCGCTCCCGGTGAGACGGAGCCCCGCCTGGCGGTTCATCGTGATCAGGGGGAAACCGCAGCACTTGCGCGCGCTGTCGTAGTCCACGGGCGTGCCCCCCAGGGTCTCGATGACCCGTTCCAGATACAGGTCCCGCTCCGGGTGCTCCTCGGAAACCAGACTGGAGGGGCGCACCAGGTAGCAGCCGTAGAAGGGGGCCACGCGCAGGCCCTCGAGCGGGCGGCGAACCTGCCGCGCCACGGCGTCCAGGCCCACATCCTCCACCAGGATCCACAGCAGGTGCTTGATGACCGTGCCGCCGCCGTAGCTGTATCCCTCAGGGGCCAACAGCTCGTTGACCCGCCCGCGATACTCCGGTTGCTGGAGCCTGGCGTTGCAGGCGAGCATCGTCCCCGTGCACGTGCTGCAGATGGTCATCACGGGCAGGCCCTTTTTCTCCGCCATGGCGAAGGTGCGGCCGTTCAGGGCGTCCGCCAACAGCGGGTTGCGCTCGGTGAGCACGCCGGCCCCCGTGCAGGCCGCATCGAAGAGTTCCACGGCCTCGACGCTAAGCGGCCCAAGGATCTGGCGCACCGAGCGATACAGCTCCGGTGCGCCACCCTTGGCGACGCATCCGGGATAGTAGGCCACCTTCACCTGCCACCACTCCTCTGGCTCATCGCGCTCCCGCGGTCCGCGGCCCGGAAGATGGCCCGCACCGCCAGCACCCCGGGGATGGGCTTGTGCCGCAGGGGAACCTTGCCGCGCAGCCAGGAGCGAAAGCCCACCCCGCGCCACTGCCAGAGCTCGCGCAGCCCACTGAGGGAACGCATGGCCACGCGGGTCTCGTCCAGGGTCCCGGAGTGGTAGATGGTGTCCATGAAGGCCTGGCTGTGCCTGGTGCCGTTGTTGTCGGTGAAGCCGGCCGCCATGGCCCGGCGACGCAGCTCCAGGATCCGCTCCATGGGTTTGACGTCCTTGGGGCAGACCTCCACGCACATGAAGCAGTGCGTGCAGTCCCAGATGCCCCCGGGATCCGCCGCCAAGCGGCCGAGGCGATCCCGGGCGGCACCGTCACGAGGGTCCTCCGTGAAGCGCCAGGCCTTGGCCAGGGCGGCCGGGCCCAGAAAGCGCTCGTCCACCTCCAGGGAGTTGCAGGCGGAGACGCACGCCCCACAGAGGATGCAGGCCATGGCCTCCCGCACTTTGAGCATGGCCTCGTTGGGCACCAGGTACTCGCGCTCAGGCGGCGGGCCATCCGGCTGCAGGTAGGGCTGGATCGCCCGCACCTTGCCGAAGAAGCCGCTAAGGTCGACGATCAGGTCCTTGACCACCGGCATGTTGCCGGCCGGCTCGATGCGGATCGCGGCGGCGGTGATAAGCGCGCGCAGTTCGCCGGCGTAGCGCGAGAGGCGGAAGAACCAGTTCTCTTCTGACACCAGGTCAGGCACCGTGCCGTGCTCAGGGCAGCGCCCGTCGCTGAGTTCCGCCTCCGGGTAGAACTGCTCGCACCCGACGCAGTACAGGCCCTCGTAGTGCCTGCGGTACAGGTCGCCGCGTGCGGCGCAGGCCCGCCAGAGGCGCTCCACGCCCGCCGCGTGCCGGGGGTCGCTGCTGGTGCGGATCAGGTCGTCCACGCTGAGGTTCAGCGGCCGTGCCAGGCCGGTGAACGCCGCGGCGTTCGCTTCGACGAACTCCCGCACATCCCGGCCCGCGGCCTGCGCCGCGAGCACGTTCT
>JAKAUG010000333.1 GCA_021827805.1 Bacillota bacterium
CGGACTTGAGGAGATCTCGACCGGCCTGGTGGTGGATGTCCAACTGGGCCTGGTGCCGGACCTGGAGACAACGTACGGGCAACTTGAGTCCGCCCTCTTGGCCACCCCGCAGGGCAAGGCCATCAGCCTGAAGGTGGAGGACCATCGCTCGCCCCAGTTGGTGGCGGATCTTCGTCAATTGGATTTTGTGCTGGCGCAGGGTCGCGCCACGGGCCAATACGTGGTGATGCAGCAGCAGTTCAACCAGGAGAGCCGCGCCATGGGGCTGGAGCGGGCCACGGTGTCGGTCTCCCCGAGCAACTCGCGGCTCTTCGTGACCCTGGTGCAGGGCAAGAACTATCTCTACGCGATCATGCCGCTCACGCTGCCGACCAGTTCGGGAGGTGGAGCCGCGTGAAGGGAGCGCCGCGACGCGGGCCCCTGGGCCTCTGGCGCGAGGTGGGGATCGGCGCGGGTGCCGCAGTCGGCATCTACCTGCTGACGCGCCTGCCGAACCTGATCCCCGTGGTCCTGATCGTGGGCCTTGGCTTCGTGTTGCTGCGAACCCTGGGCGGCATGCCCGGGATGCGCCCGCGCTTTGCCGGGATGAAGGGCACCCGACCCGTGGCGAGCCCGGCGGTGACCTTTGAGGACATCGGCGGTCAGGCCACGGCCAAGCAGGAACTGCTGGAAGCCCTGGATTTCCTCCTGCGGGCTGACCAGGTGCGGCAGATGGGGATTCGCCCGCTCAAGGGCATCCTGCTCACCGGACCGCCTGGGACCGGCAAGACCATGTTGGCCAAAGCGGCCGCCAACTATACCGGATCCGTCTTCGTGGCCGCCTCCGGCTCGGAGTTCATCGAGGTGTACGCCGGTGTTGGCGCGCAGCGGGTGCGCGAGCTCTTCCGGCGCGCGCGGGACGAGGGGCGCACGAACAACTGCCCCGCGGTGATCTTCATCGACGAATTGGAGGTCATCGGCGGCAAGCGCGGACGGCATCAGAGCCACCTGGAGTATGACCAGACCCTGAACCAGCTGCTGGTGGAGATGGACGGGATCAACGCCGACGATCCGACGCGCGTCCTGGTGATCTCCGCCACCAACCGCTCCGACCTCCTGGATGACGCCCTGATCCGCCCGGGACGCTTTGACCGCATCGTGCGCGTGGAGCTGCCGGACCGCGAGGGTCGGCGTCAGATCCTGGACCTGCACACGCGTGCCAAGCCTCTGGCCAGCGATGTCGACCTGGATCGGGTGGCGCGCGACACCTTCGGGTTCTCCGGGGCCCACCTGGAGAGCCTGGCCAACGAGGCGGCGATCCTGGCCATGCGCTCAGGACTGACCGAGATCCCGGAACGCTGCTTCCAGGAGGCCGTCGACAAGGTGATGCTCGGCGAGAAGCTGGACCGCCGGCCGTCGGCCCAGGACCGGTACCGCATCGCCGTGCATGAGGCCGGCCACGCCCTGGTGGGCGAGATGGTCGAGCCGGGTTCGGTGGCCCGTGTGACGATCACCTCCCGCGGTCAGGCCCTGGGCTATGTTCGGCAGGCGGCGCGCGAGGACAGCTATCTGTACAGCAAGGAGCGCTTGGAGGCGGAGATCCAGCGCTTCTTGGCAGGCTCGCTGGCCGAGGAGCTCGTCTTCGGCAACCGCAGCACGGGCGCGAGCAACGACTTCGAACAGGTCCTGCGCCTGGTGCGGACCATGGTCGGTACGGGGATGTCCGAATTGGGTGTCGTGGACGTGGAGGGGCTGCCGGATGGCGCTCTGCATCAGGCGCAGACCCAGATCATCACCGGCCTGGAGGGGCGGGTGCGCGAGCATCTGCACTCGCAGCGGCCGACGCTGTTGAGCATGGCCAGCGTCCTGGTCGAGGAGGAGAGCCTGAGCGGGGACCGGCTGCGGGCCCTGCTTGCCGGCCAGGCGGACCCGCTCGCGGAGGAGCCCGCCGCGGCGCGCGCTGCCGTGCCGACACGTGCCGCAGAGGAGGCACCGGGCCTTGGCGCCACCGACGAGCGGCGTCGGAGCGCGGGCGGCGCCAGCCGGCCCCTGTCCGGCTCGGCGGATGGCCAGGGGCGGGGTCTGCCGGCAGGTCTGGGCGAGGGGAGTGCCGAGCGCCTCTAGGGACCCGCTGATGCCCATCCTCGACCAGAAGGCGGCAGCGGGGCGAACGCCGCGGAGTACACCAGGCTGGCGGTCGCGGCCGCCGCCGCCATGCGCCAGGCCGATCCAGGCGCCTTCATCTTTGGTCCCGCCGAGTCCGGCTACGACGTGCCTTGGACCCAGCAGATGACGGAGGACGGCCTGCTGCCATCCCTGGACGCCTTCTCGCTGCATCCCTACCGCGGGAGCGCGCCGGATACCGCACGGGCCGACTTTCGCACGCTGCGGCAGTGGCTCGCCGCACACCCGGTGCGGGGCCAGCCACTGCCCGTCGTTTCCAGCGAGTGGGGCTACTCGACCGTCTCGGTGTCCCAGGATCAGCAGGCGGACTACCTGGCGCGCATGTTCCTGGGGAACCTGCAGAGCGAGGTGGACCTGTCCATCTGGTACGACTGGTCGGACGACTGCCAGAGCGCCAGCAACCCCGAGTGCCACTTCGGCCTCGTGCGGGTCGACAACGGCAGCATCTCACCCAAACCGGCGTACACCGCCGCCAGGACGCTGACCCACGTCCTCTCCGGGTACCGCTACAGCCCCGCCACCGACGGCGACGCCTGCCCCTCAGGCCTGCACGCCGTGCGTCTGACCAAGGGCCAGGCCGCCGCGGAGGCCGTGTGGACGACGGGGGCAACGACCCTGGCGCCGCTGTATGTGGGCGGCAGCACCGTCACGCTGATCTCCCAGGAGGGGAGCCGCACGGAGGCCCAGGCCCCCGGCGGCATCCTGCGGCAGCTGGCCTACCGACAGAGCGTGACCTACGTCCTGGTCGGTCCGGGGCACATGGACCCGCCCCCGACACCCGGTGAGCTGCACACCTTCAGCCTGCAGGACTATGTCCATCTCACGCTCTCGGGCAGTGCCGGCCAGAGCGAGGCCGCGGCCATCGGCGCGGCCGCCGCCGCCAACGGCCCGGTGCTGGTCTGGAAGGGCGTCTGCGGGGTGCACGCCTACCAGATCCTGGCCAGCGATCGCCGCGGCGGGGGGCCGCTGGGGCTGCTGTGGCACCGGGTGGCGGAGGTGCGGACCTCATACTGGGCGGTACCCGCAAGCGAGCACTGGACGTACTACGCGGTTGCCGCCGTGGGGCCCACAGGGCTGCGCAGTGCCAGAACGGCCTCCGTCCGTCTGGGGGTTGCGGCCGGCTCTCCCTGATGCGCGGGCGATCTCGGTCTGAGGCCCCAGGCCGCAGATGGCGTACGGGGGGCGACGACACCATGTGGCGACAGGGACTGGTGCTGGCGATGCTCATCTCAGCGTCCCTGGCCGTCGGCTGCGCGTCGGGCGCGAGCACCGCTCCTCGCGGTGCCGGGGCGGTGAGCCTCAACGCCTTCTCCCCGACGGGGGGAGGGGCCGGTCAGACGGTGACGATCACCGGCCAGGGCTTCGCCAGGGTGCGGAGCGTGCAGTTCCACGGTGTGTCGGCGCACTTCTCGGTCCAGAGCGGCAACGAGATCACGGCCACCGTGCCCTTTGGGGCCAGCAGCGGCCCCCTCGCGGTCCGCACCGGCAGCGGGAGCGTCAGCAGCCGAGGGGCCTTCATCCTCGCCACCACCACGGACTGTACCTACACGGCCGGAAAAGCCCAGTACCTCTACACGCACCTGGATGCGGGCCGGTACATCCTGCAGACCAACGAATTCCGCTCCAGCGCACCGCTCTGCCTGGGCACCGACGGTCACGTGGACTTCACCGTGCTCTCCTCGTCCGTCTCCCTGGGGAGCGTCGCCGCCTACGTCTCCATCTGGCGGGGCTGCCACTGGGGTTACTGCACCACCGACTCGGGGCTGCCCCTCACCAACAGTGCGCTCATCGACAGACCCGGCACGGTCACGACGAGCGTCCGCACCTCGGTGGTGGGCACCGGCATGTGGGATGACGCCTACGACATCTGGTTCAGCGAGGCCAGGAGCGTGCCGGGCAACAGCTGCCCCACCTGCATGGAAATGATGATCTGGCTTGATCACCTCGGGAGCACGCACCCTGCGGGCGTTCAGGTCCGGAGCGGCGTCAGGATCGACGGACTCCTCTGGAACGTCTGGAGAAACGGCGGCACACCGGGCGGCACCGTGACCTATGACCTGGCCCAGGCCGGCACGGCGCTCTCGAAGGCCGATCTCGGCCCGTTCGTCGCCGACGCCGTGCAGCGAGGCTACATGCCCCAGAGCTGGTATCTCATCGATGTTGAGCAGGGTTACGAACTCTGGCATGGCGGGGCCGGACTGACGACCAGCAGGTTCGCCGTCTGCACGCCGGCCGGCTGTTGACGACGGACGGGGATGCGGCGCCGTTGGCGCGAGGGGCGGGTTGTGCGCGCAAGGGACTGCGATCCGCCGGGGGGCCTCCCCCGCAAGCCCTGCCGAGTGACCCTCAGGCGCCGCGGGGACCCGCAGATGGTGAGACCACGATCAGGGGCGTCCTGCTTCGAGCGGACCGAGGGGTCAGCTGGTTCGCGGTCTCCGTTCCGTTGCCATGGACCAGGGGCCAAGCCGCCGCGTTGCCGGCGATCGTCGCGTGGCAAGACCTCGGGCCTTGATGGCGCGGCGATCGCCGTTCGCCAGATCAGAGCACGGAGATGCCACAGGCACCACCACCGGACGCACTGTGATAGCCTGGGGTGTCCATCCAGGAACTGCATCGGATCCTGCCGGAAGTGGTCAGGACGCCACGGCGAGAAGCCGGGGTCTTGGGGCTGCATGGTCGCACCGCGATGGGCCGCGTGACAGCGGCCCACCAGTCCCACGGATAGCGAGGCTGACCAGCTTGTTGGCTCCGATGTTCGCTTGTCGCATGGATGTCGGCGTGGAGGGAGAAGCCGTACTTGGCCCCAATGGCGCTTGCCGAAGAAGCGGGCATGGGAGGTCACGGCGGGGCACGCCACAGCCAAGTCCGCACCAAGCACTTCGCGCCTGTCTTGGCTGTCGGGCTCAGGGGCCTGGACCACGATGCCCCGCTGAAGCCACGGGTATCAGACAGCCGCCGAGACTTGAGGATTCGCCGCACCTCATGGCAGCGGGTGACGACATGTCGGGGGCAAGGCTGGCTGGCTGGGTCGCGATCGTGGGACGGTGGGTGTTGTCTGCGGCCTGCGTCGTCGGCCGGCCTGACCAAGTGGGGGTCCTCGCGCGGCACGGCGGGTTGGGCGCGGTGATGGCCCTGCTCGGCCTTCAGTCTTTCTGGCAGAACGGCCGGCAGGTTGCCCTCGGTGCTCCCTGCATGGACTCGTGGTGCATGGTGTCTCGGGTCGTGGTCTCCACACCGCTCTCCGGCCCTGTGCCGCTGTAGCCGCAGCGAGCGGGTGTGCTGCACCGCATTGCCGGCGCCCATGCGCACCGTTGCGTCGCCCGGCGCGAGATGCGGCCTCCGCTGTTTCTGTTCGTCTCCTCTTTTCTGCGGACGGCCCGCTTCCGTATCCCCGACGAAGCGGGCCGCGTTAACCCCAAGCGCTCATCAGAGGGGATCGGGCTGCGTCAGCACACCAACACCCGGCCGGACCCCCCGGCGTGACCGACGAAGAAGCCGCCAAGGATCATGCCCGTACGAGGCTGCACATCTCTGGGATGACGGCAACCGTGTCCGCACGACAGCGACGCCATCCAGCATATGCCTCGATGGCGTCGCTCTGTTCATTGTGCCTCAACGGATCCAGCTGGCCGGGCTGGGCAGATTTGAACTGCCGACCTCCTGAACCCCATACAGGAGTACTGGTCACCCAGGGCGCGACCGTGCCGAGCGCCGCTACAGCAGCTCAAGGAACTCGTCTGCCGTCAATCGCGTCTGGCGAAGTATGCTGGTGAGCAGCCCGACCTTGAGGGTGCCAGGATGCACCGGAACAACGACGCGCTGGCCACTCGGACCGATCAAAACGTGGTGACTTCCGTTGACGTGGTCGAGTACGAAGCCTCCGCGCTGCAGTGCCGCGAGCACCCGCCGGGCGTTGACGCGCGGCAATCGGCTCATGCGTCGGGACCCAGCACCGGCACCGCGGGCCCTTCGGCATCAGGGGCGGGGATAGGTTCGCCGTGTTTGGCCAGGGAGGTCAGATAGGCAGTGATCGCTTCCTGGGCTCGTTCCATGCACTGAGGCACCGTCTCGCCCTGAGTGAAGCAACCCGGCAACGCCGGCACGCTGACCCACCAGCCCGTATCGCCGGGATCCTGATGGAGGACAATCCGGTAGGTCCGCAACGGCATCACGACGGCCATCGTGCCCACCCCCTCGCCCAGTATACGCCTGTGGCCGCGTCCGCACGGACGTGACCGTCCTGTGGTGCTGCTCGTGAAGGGGTGGAGGGCAGAGCCCTCGCATGGGCAGTGGAGGGCTTGCCGCCACTGCCGGGCCGCCCGCACCGCTGAAGCACGCGAGGAGGGATCACCTGCCGATGCGAGAATCGCCTGTCGCAATGAGCGAAGGGTTGTTTCCGCTCGGCGGCATGGACACTCCTTTCGATCAGACGCCGGTGGCCAGCGGGACCATGCGCGTGTGGACACCGGTCTACTTCCTGGCGACCGTTTTCCCCGACGCCGCAAGCCGCGATGCCTTTGGGGTTCCACCGCCTGATCGGCCCATGTCCTCAGGTCGCAAGGTTTTCTTGGACGAGGGCGTGGTATTATGGAACGTGAGTCTTGCCGTTCAGGAACTGGTGCAACACCAGGACGATCTCTCGCCCCCCTTGGTTTGAGGTGGCCCGCGCCTTTCGGGACGTGAATGCGCTGCCGGCTCAACGCGTGGCGCGCATGCAAGGTGGAGCGGCCGCGTTCTGTCTGAACGCCGCGGGCGACCTGCTGACGAACTGTCACGTTGCTCGTGAAGAGATCGAGGCGCAGGGCCGCACGCACGGCAGCACCTCCGTCGCAAAATGCACATACCTGAGGGCCGAGGCGTGGGCTGATCTCCAATGGGTGGCGAACCCGCCGCAAACGGATTGGAAGGCTGGTTACGACTGGACCCTGCTCCGGGCTCGGGACGAGCGTGTGAACCCCCTGCCCCTGGCGCGGCGGGACCCAGAAATCGGCGGGCCCGTATGGAGCTTTGGCTTTCCCTTGCGTTCCCGCCGGACAGCCGACGAGTACCCAGACGCCGACGGCAGCCTTCGCGTATCGCGTGGCGTGGTGACGGGTCTGCGGGCTCCACGCCTGTTGCCACGGATTTGGTGGAAGCAGCGGCGGGCCCGTGCTGGACGCGACTGGGTCGGTTCTGGGGATGGTCCACAACGTCTTCCCGGCCAGCGAGCACCCCCGTCGCGGGACC
The DNA here is from genome assembly GCA_021827805.1 of Bacillota bacterium. Taxonomy (GTDB): domain Bacteria; phylum Bacillota; class Sulfobacillia; order RBS10-35; family JAJYVN01; genus JAJZWQ01. The sequence goes on from JAKAUG010000333.1 coordinate 7,390, forward strand.
GTCTTCAACGGCGGCATGCTGTGCGTCAACGTGCGGGCGTTGCAACACCACCTCGCTCCCCTTCCGGTGAGCGGATGGGGCTCAGGCTCCTGAACGCGAAGAACCGCCCCGAAGGACGGTTCTGAGTACGTGGTCGGGCTGGGCGGATTTGAACCGCCGACCTCCTGAACCCCATTCAGGCGCGCTGCCAAGCTGCGCTACAGCCCGTCGTGACTTCCGAGAGCCTTCGCATCTTACCACAGCGTGGGCGCGGCTCCAAGCGGCGTTGACGCTCCAGTTTCCTCAGACTAGAATGCCACCGTAAATCCAGTAAGCAGCCAGGTTTCACGGCGATGGACGGCAGTCGCGGATGGGGAGGACCGATATGGCTGTGCAGGTGTACATTCCGACCCCCTACCGGCAGTTCACGGAGCGGGCGTCGCGGGTGGAGGCGGAGGCCGCCAACCTTCAGCAGTTGCTGCGGGTGCTGGCGGAGCGTTATCCGGGGCTGGGCGACCGGATCCTGGCTCCCGAGGGCGGATTGCCCGGGCATCTGAACATCTACATCAACCAGGTGGAGGCGCGCACCCTGCAGGCGGAGCGCACGCCGCTCGCCGCGGGCGACGAGGTGGCGCTGATCCCGGCCATGGCCGGGGGAGCGGTGCCGGCGACGGCGCCGCTCCTGGACCGCGAGCAGTTGGAGCGGTACAGCCGCCACGTGCGGCTCGACGAGATCGGGGTGCTGGGCCAGCGCAAGCTGCTGGACAGCAAGGTCCTGATCATCGGCGCCGGCGCCCTTGGTTCCGGGGCGGCGATCTACCTGGCCGCGGCCGGCGTGGGGACGATCGGCATCGTGGACCCGGACAGGGTGGACCTGAGCAACCTGCACCGGCAGGTGCTGCACTTCACGCACGATGTCGGGCGCCCGAAGGTCCAGTCCGCGCGCCGGCATCTGGAGGACATCAATCCGCGCCTCCAGGTGCGGACCTTCGAGACGCGCCTGAGCTCGGACAACGCCCTGGAGATCATCGGCCAGTTCGATGTGGTGGTCAACGGCTCGGACAACTTCCCCACCCGCTACCTGGTGAACGACGCCTGCGTGCTGCTCGGCAAGCCCCTGGTGGACGCCTCCATCCTGAAGTGGGACGGGCAGGCCACGGTGTTCCTGCCCGGCAAGGGCTGCTACCGGTGCCTGTTTCCGTCGCCGCCGCCCCCCGGTTCGGTGCCCTCCTGCGCCGAGGGGGGTGTGCTGGGTGCCCTGGCCGGGCACATGAGCACGCTGGAGGCCATCGAGACCGTCAAGATCCTGCTCGGTCAGGGAGATCCGCTCAGCGGCCGGCTCATCCTCTTTGACGCCCTGGCGGGGGAGTACCAGCAGCTGCGCTGGCGGCGCAACCCCGAGTGCCCCGTCTGCGGGGACAATCCCACGGTGCGTGAGCTCATCGACTACGAGGGCTTCTGCGGGGTGCCCGGGGCGCATGAGGAGGAGGCCGAGGCCGAGCCGGAGGCCGTGCAGAGGGACCTGACGCCGCGCCGGGCCTGGGAACTGCTGCAGAGCGGCGTCACCATGATCGATGTGCGCGAGCCCTTCGAGTTCCAGCAGGCCCACATCCCGGGCAGCGAGCTTGTGCCGCTGGGAAGCCTGTTGGCCAAGGCCAAGCAGGTCCTGGACCCGAAGCGGGAAACCGTCATCGTCTGCCGTATCGGCGAGCGTTCGGCCGTGGCCGTGGAGGCCCTGCGACGTGCCGGCTTCGAGAAGACGTACAACCTCTCCGGGGGTCTGGTGGCCTGGATCAACGAGCAGCTCCCGGTGGAGCAGGCGGGAGGCCGCTAGGCGTGGCGGAGGATGCGGCCGCGGATACCGCGACGGTGGAGGACATCCTGGACAGCGTGCTGGAACTTGTGGGCGACACACCCCTGGTGCGGCTGCGGCGCATCCCGCCGCGCAGCGCCGAGGTGGTCTGCAAGCTGGAGTGGTTCAATCCGGGCGGCAGCGTGAAGGACCGTATCGCGGTGGCCATGGTGGACGCCGCCGAGCGCGAGGGACACCTGGACCCCGGGGACACGATCGTCGAGGCCACCTCGGGGAACACCGGCATCGGACTGGCCGTCGTGGCGGCCGTGCGGGGATACCGGCTGGTCCTGACGATGCCTGAGGACATGAACGTGGAACGGCGGGCCCTGTTCTCGTGGTACGGGGTGGAACTGGTGATGACCCCGGCCATCGAGGGTATGTCCGGGGCCGTGTTCGCGGCCGAGGAGATCGTGCGACGGCGTGGCGCCTTCTGGCCGCGCCAGTTCGAGAATCCGCACAACCCTGAGGCCCACCGCGAGAGCACCGGGCCCGAGATCTACCGGCAGTGCGGGGGGCGCCTGGACGCTCTGGTGGCCGGGGTGGGTACCGGCGGCACGCTCAGTGGCACCGCCAGCTACCTGCGTTCCCGGCTCCCCGCTCTGCATGTCGTGGCGGTCGAGCCAGCGCGCAGCGCGGTCCTCTCCGGTGGCCGGCCGGGGCCGCATCGCCTGCTGGGGCTGGGGGCGGGCTTTGTGCCCGGGGTTCTGGATCGGGGCCTGATCGACGAGGTGCTGGGGTGCAGCGACGAGGACGCCTTTGACACCGCCAGGCAGTTGGCCTGCCAGGACGGCCTGCTGGCCGGGCCGTCCTCGGGCGCGGCGGTGTGGGCGGCGCGCAGGGTCGCGGCTCGGCTCGGGGCGGGCAAACG
>JAKAUG010000339.1 GCA_021827805.1 Bacillota bacterium
GCGAGGCCAGCCTGCCCGAGGTGATCACGGGCAGCGCCTACGCCTTGGTGCCGTACATCCTGCTCCAGTTGCCCTTTGCGCTCTTCAGTCACGCGCTGGCACCCAGTGACGGTGTGTTCAAGTACCTCTACTTGGGGCAGAAGCTCTGGATCGTCCTGCTGTTCTTCACGCAGGTGCGCGTGCTGCACAACCTGGAGTGGGGTCAGGCGATCAAGGCCTCGATCCTGAGCCTGATCGGTATCGGTGTGATCTGGACCATGGTGCTCATCGTGCTTGGCCTGGGTGAGCAGGCCTACACGTTCGTGAGCCAGATTCTTCAGGATATCGCGCTCCTGCGAAGCTAGCCGCCCCCGGCGGCCCGCAGGCGACCGGGGAAAGGTGGAGAGTGCGTCCTTGCGTACGCAAACGTGGCTTAGGCGGGTGCTGGCGTCATCGGTGGGGGCTGTGAGTGTATTCACCTGGACGTTGGGCGTGGTGCAGCCTGCGCGTGCCGCGAGCAGCACCGCGGTGCCCAGTGCCGCGTCTGCGGCAAGCGCGACGGCATCCACGCCCGGCGCGACCGCGTCCGCCTCCGCTGGGGTGACCATCCCGCCACCGGCCAAGGGCACCACGACCGTCGCCGACGATGGGACCCTGCGCTTGGACGTGAACATGGGAACCGGATGGTTTGAGGTGGTGGACGAGCGCAATGGGGCCGTGTGGACGAGCGGTCCCCAGAATCCCACGCAGTATGCGCAGAACGGGTATTGGCAGGACATCCTGCAGAGCCAGTTCGACATGGGCACCGTCGACATCAGCCGGAACGCGGTGGCCGGCGAGAACGACATGTGGGGGCAAAATCAGTGGTTCTTCCAGGGCTACTTTCAGGCGGATCTGTCGACCAAGCAGATTCCCAATGGCGTGGCCCTGACCTACGACTACACCAAGGCGGCCATTCAGTACACGGCTGATCTGACGATCCAGGGTGCGCATCTGATCGTGACCATTCCCGGCAACCAGATCTACGAGGCGCTGAATCCGAAGACGGGCGCGCAGTTGCCCCTGGGCTCGCCACTTGGGTGCCACAAGTATCCCCAACCCAAGCCGCAGAACCTGATCTCGCTGTACTTCTTTCCTCCGGAGTGCTGGGAGCTGACGAGCATCGCGACCCTGCCCGCGCTGGGTGCGGGACATCCCGGGACCGGCGGTTACGCCGTGATCCCGGACGGCAGCGGCGCGGAGATCGCCTTCAACGCGCAGCATCCCATCTACACCGACCAGTTCGCCCAGCCGGTGTATGGCGATACGACGGTCACGCCCAACGCGGACTCGTGGCTGCCACAGGCGAACCTACCGCTTTACGGCATCGTGCACTCCAACGCGCAGGACCCGACGCAGTCCTCCGCCATGCTCGGGCTGATCACCAAGGGCGCCGGGCAGGCGTACGTGGAGTCGATCCCGGCCGGCCAGCGCAGCAACCTGTATCTGTCGTTCTTCAAGTTCGTGTACCGGCCCAAGTTCAACGCCCTCGGCATCGGTGACGTGCAGGCCCTGCAGTATTTCTGGAATCCGGTGTTGGGCGACCGCCAGGCGACGTACTACTTTCTGGACGGCTCGCAGGCCAACTACGCGGGACTGGCCCTGAAGTACCGGCAACTGCTCATGCAGAACGAGCACCTGCAGCCGCTCAAGAACACGGGCAACCCGCCGCTGTTGCTGCAGGTGATGAACGGGATCCGTGAGATCGGCGTGCTCTTCGCCCCGTTCGAGCGCATGACGACCTTCAGCCAGACGGCACAGATGCTGCAGACCCTGCACAACCAGGGAGTGACCTCGGTCCGCGTCGCCCTGGAGGGCTGGATGGCAAACGGCTACCAGTGGAAGACGCTGCCGAAGATTTGGCCTCCTGACGGGAGGCTTGGGGGCACAGGCGGCCTGCGCCAGCTCACGTCGGAGGCCAAGAGCCTCGGCGACCAGGTTGTCGTCGCCATGGATCTCTACCATGCCTATCCGGGGGGGCCCGGGTACAACGTGCGGGCGGACACGCTGTACCAGGAGAGCCAGTTGCCCCTGTCGGACTACGGTGCGCTTGGCAACACCTACCTTCTGTCGCCGGCGTTCGTGGAGCAGAAGGAGTTGCCGCGGCTGCTCCAGGATCTCAAGCGCATCGGGGTTTCCGGAGTGGACTTTCAGTACCTGGCCAGGAACGTGTATCCGCAGCTGGCCAAAAAGCATCCGCTGAGCCGTGATCAGGCGGAGGTAGATCTGATGGCCATGGTCTCCGCGGCCCAGCAGCAGCTGGGTACCGCCGGGGTTCAGGGCGGCAACGGTTATGCGATCGGCCCCTCCCAGTACTTCTATAACGCCCCCGTCTCGGACAGCGGCTTCAACTACGAGACGGAATCGATCCCGTTCTGGGAGATCGTGGTGCACGGCCTGGCGCTGTACAGTGGTCGTGAGTCCAACCTGCTGAGCTCGCCGGTGCAGCAGAACCTGCAGATGATCGAAGACGGGGCGCTGCCGGTCTGGGAACTGACCTGGCAGTCGGCGTCCAACTCGCGCTTCACCTCGTACAACTACCTGTACAGCTCGCAGTTCAGCCACTGGGAGCCCGCGGCGGTGGCGCAGTACAAGCAGGAGGTGCAGAAGGGGTATGCGGCCCTGGCGTACGTGGCGATCACCGGCAGCGGGCAGGTGCAGCCGGGCGTGAACGTCACCGACTACGCCAACGGGGCGCATGTGATCGTCAACTTCAACAACACGGCCGTCACCCTGCCCCAGTACGGCAATATCACGGTCCCGGCCCAGGACTATAAGGTGATCCCCGGGGGAGGCGGCCAGTAGTGGACGCCACGGTGCAGACCAAGCCGCGGATGCGTGTCCGTGTTCCGTCCAGCAAGCAGTCCAAGGGACAGTTGCGGCGCAAGCGCATGCTGGAGTTCGGGATCTTCGCGCTGCCCTGGATGATTGGCTTTCTGGTGTTCCAGCTGTATCCGCTGCTGCAATCGCTTGAGATCAGCATGTCCAACGTCCAGTTCTCGCGCGCGGCGGGGTTGCAGTTCTCCTTTGTGGGAGTTCAGAACTTCCGTGATGCGATCACCGTGGATGCTCACTTCACCTCGGTGCTGATGCAGACGGTGGTGCTGACCCTCTTCCAGATGCCGCTGATCATGGCCTTCTCCCTGACCGCCGCCGTTCTGATGAAGCAGGGCCTCTGGGGAACGACCTTCTTCCGGGCCCTCTTCTTCCTGCCCGTCGTGATCGGCAGTTCGTCGGTCATGAATCAGCTGACGGTGCATGGTGGCGTGCCGATCGTCGTCATGCCGAGGTTCATGAGTGCCGTCTACTCTTCGGTGGGACCCACGTTGGCCAAGTACGTCTCGGCGATCTATCAGGCGCTGGCGCTGATGCTCTGGCGCTCTGGGGTGCAGACCCTGCTGTTCCTGGCGGGTCTGTATGGAGTGTCGCCGACGTACTACGAGGTGGCCCGCATCGACGGCGCCAGCGCTTGGCAGACCTTCCTCAAGGTCACGCTGCCGGTGCTCTCGCCCATGATCCTGCTCGTCGCGATCTACACGCTGGTGGACTCCTTCACCGATCCGCTGCTGAACCCGGTGCTGAATTATGTGCTCGGGATCCAGACCACCGGCGGGGCCCTGGAGTATGGCAAGGCCAGTGCCATGGAGTGGATCTACTTCGTGGTGGTGTTTGTGATTCTGCTCTTGATCTTCCGCTATGCGCGGGAGCACGTGTACTACGCGGGGGAGAGGTAGCATGCAGCGCGAACTTGCGGAGGTCGAATTCGTAGCCAACCCGATCCAACGGCTCATCGACCGCATCCGCATCTCCGGCAGTCGGCTGCTGCTGCGGTTGGTGCTGTATGGGCTCCTGATCGACCTGGGCTTTGTGTACTTCCTGCCCATGGCCTTCATGGCGCTGACGTCATTGAAGTCGCCGCTGGACCTGGTCAATCCAACGGTGCACTGGCTTCCCACGCACCTGTTCTGGGCGAACTACACCTTCGCCTGGGCGGAGTTGGACTATGGACCGGCGCTGTTGCGCACGCTGCTGTTCGTCGTTGTGGCGGTCGCGGGGCAGGTGGCCTCGACGGCGCTGGCCGGCTATGGCTTTGCCAGATACAGTCGCATCCGCGGGGTGGAATTCCTCTTCCTGTTGGCGGTGTTCACGTTCCTGGTCCCACCCCAGACGATCATCGTTTCGCTGCTGCTGAACTTCAAATTGCTGGACTGGATGAACACCTACCTGCCGCTGACGGTGCCCGAGTTCTTTGCCCAGGGGCTCCGCGGGGCGTTTTTCATCTTCATCTTCCGGCAGGCGTTCCGGGCACTGCCCTGGGAGCTTGAGGAGGCGGCCCGCGTGGACGGCGCGAGCGCCATGCAACTCTTCTGGCGGGTGATGGCGCCGCTCGTGCAGCCGTCGGTGGCGGTTGCGCTGGTGTTCTCGGTGGTCTGGCACTGGAACGATACGTTCGGGCCCCAGAACTTCATTCCCGCCAACCCCGAGATGTGGCCGCTGTCGCTGGAGTTGCAGAACTTCCAGAGCCAGGCGCTATCCCAGAACAACTCGCTGGCCGCGAACCAGGCTTTCCTGCAACACACGATGCTCAGCGTGAACGAGGCCGGCACGATCATGGCCGGTGCCATGCTGGTGATCCTCCCGCCGGTTGCGTTCTACATCCTGATTCAGCGGACGTTCGTCCAGGGCGTGGAGCGTGCGGGTCTGATCGAGTAGGGGAAGACTGCCGGTGGAACGAGCGGAGAGGCAGGGGACCACCCCTGCCTCTCCGCGTTTGAGGGTGGACGTTTGGCCTCTGGCCCAGGACAAGTCGGCGGGTTGGGCGGCGGAATGCCAGGATCCGGCGGACGAGAGCGTTGCAGGTCGGACCCCGAGGCGTATGCTGTGGTGGGGGCGAGGCGCGTGGGTCGGTTGCCGGCGTTGGAGGCGGGCTACCGCCTGCGGGTTCCCGGCACGGCGCTCTGGTTCAACGTGGAGCCGCCTGCGTGGGAGGCCGTGCGGCTGGCCCTCGTGGCGGCCGGCGCGGAACAGGCGCGGGACGGTCTGCAGGGTGAGGAACTCTATCAGGTTCCCAGCCTGTCGGTGTCCTACCAGGGCGGATCTGGGCGTGTGCAGGCCATTGTGGAGGCTGAGGGCGATCTGCGGGTCGCCGCGTGCCTGTCCGCACTGCGAGCGGGATTGGAGCCCCCCGCCGCCGAGGCGAGCCCGGTCTGGCTCTGGTCGCCGACGAGCTTTGCGGTGGCTGGCGTCCAGGCCTCACCGGCCCAGCGCCTGATCCGTGCAGCGCGCTGGATCGTGCCCCTGCAGACCGCCGAATCGGCGTTGTGCGGCGTGCGGGAACTGCTCTCGTCCCTGGCTGCCCAGGTGCGTGTCCGCCTCCTGATCGAGGACGCGTGCATCCTGGAGATCGAGACGCGCCGTGCTGGGTTGGACGGCGGGGATCCCCACACGCGGGCGGCGGCCCTGGAGGCTCTGCTTGAGCGCTTGGGTCCACCGGAGCGGGCGGAGCATGTGACCTTTGCCAGCTGAGGGACGCGGTGTGTGGGAGGGTGCTGACTCGAGGACGGCGAAGTCTGCCCTGCGCGTTGATCCCGCCCCGGGACGGGAGTGAATGGCGTGGAGCCGCAATCGTTTTTCACCCGGACCAAGCCTGTGGTGCAACCCGATCGGTTCGCGATGGTGGCCGTGCGTCCGTCCGAGCGGGAGATGGCCTTTCGCGTCCTGGGGGCCGGTACGGGGTTTTGCGCCGTCCTGGACGTGGGGAGCGAGGTGACCATGCTCCTGTCCCAGGAACGGTGGAACCAGGTGCACCCTGTCTTCATGGACCCGGCCGTGAGCCCGGAGCCGTTCCGCGTGGTCACCCTGGACGCGGACGTGGCACTCGACGCCGTTGGCTACATCTCCACGCTCACGGGTGCCCTGGCGCGCAACGATGTTCCGGTGGCGGTGTTCTCCGCCTTCAGTTGCGAGCATCTGCTGGTGCGGGACCGCGACCTGAGCCGCTGCCTGGACGTGCTGCAGAAGGCTGGGGCGGAGGTGCGCGGGCGCAGCTGAGCACAGGCGGTGCGGGGTCCGGAGGCCGCGTTGACCCCCCGGCTGGCGGGCTGCTATCCTGGCTCGGGTCCGCAACGGCTTGGCGGCAACCTGCTTTCACCGGGAGGACAATGCGTGCAGCCTGCTGTGGGGCAGGGGCGGAACCTGATCGCTGCGCCCTCGGCCTTGGCCCCTGGGTGCAGCGTCAACGCGCGGGATCACCTGTGCAGCGCGGACTGCGACCTGGTGGAACTGGTGGCGGAGTTCGGTACCCCCCTGTATGTGTTCAATGAGCCGGTCATTCGGGAGCGGTGCCGGCAGTGGCGGGAGGCCTTCCGCGACTACGCCGGTGGCGCCGACGTGGCCTACGCCGCCAAGGCTGGCCTGACGTTGGCCCTGGCCCGACTGATCAGCCAGGAGGATCTGCACCTGGACGTGGTCTCCGGTGGCGAACTCTTTGTTGCCCTCCGTGCCGGGATGCCCGCGGCCCGGATTCACGTGCACGGAAACAACAAGCCACCCCAGGAGATCGCCGAGGCGCTGGATGCCGGGGTCGGTCGCTTCGTCGTCGACAATTTCGATGAGCTCGCGGCCCTTGAGCGGGAAGCGGCCCACCGCCACAGGCGTCAGGCGATTCTGCTGCGGGTGGCGCCCGGTATTGAGGCGCACACGCATGACTACATCCGGACCGGCAGCCAGGCGAGCAAGTTTGGTTTCGATCTGCAAACCGGCCAGGCCCTGGAGGCGGCGCGCCGCGCCGAGGCTTCGCCACATCTCCACCTGATGGGGCTGCATGCCCACATCGGTTCGCAGATCCTTGATGTGTCGGCGGTGACGCCCCTGGTGGCGACGATGTTGGATCTCTGGGCCCGGATGGCCAGCGTGCTGGGCAGGCCTCTGGAGGAGCTGAACCTGGGGGGCGGGGCCGGTATCCGCTACGCTGGCGAGCGGACCCTTCCGCCCGCCGAGGTCGCCGAGGCCATGGGCCGTGCCGTTACCGATGGGTGCGCCGAGCGTGGCCTGCCCCTGCCGCGCCTGGCCGTCGAGCCAGGCCGCTCCATCGTCGGCGAGGCCGGCGTGGCCCTGTATACGGTTGGGACCCAGAAGCACATTCCGGGTCTCGTGTCGTATGTCGCGGTGGATGGGGGCATGGGAGACAACATTCGCCCCGCCCTGTATGGCGCCGAGTACACCGTGGTCTTGGCCAACCGCATGTCGGCCCCTCCCAGTGCGGCGGTCCACGTCGTGGGCCGCTACTGCGAGTCGGGCGACTTCCTGGCCCGAGGCGCCCTGCTGCCGGCGCTCGAGGCAGGAGACCTCCTGGCCTTTTACTCGGCCGGCGCGTACCAGTACCCCATGGCGAGCAATTACAACCTGGTCCCACGGCCCTGCGTCCTGCTGGTGGAGGGCGGGCGCGCCCACGTGATGGTGGCGCGGGAGACTTACGCGGATCTCATCGCTCGCGATCGCCTGCCGGCGCATCTGCTGCCCGAGGACTCGGCACGGGCCTAGAGAGGGGATGCGCGGACTGCTAGCGGGTGTCTCGTTCATGGCGTTGCTCTTGGGCATTCCGGGTTTGCTCCTGGCGATCGTGCTCCACGAGTTCGCCCACGGCCTTGTCTCCACCTGGCTCGGGGACCCGACTCCCGCCCTGCAGGGAAGATTGTCCCTGAACCCCTTGGCGCACATCGACTGGATCGGGATGCTCATGCTGTGGATCTTTCAGTTCGGCTGGGCGCGGCCGGTGCAGATCGACCCCCGCTACTACCGCAACCCGCGCTCCGGGTTGGCCCTGGTGGCCATCGCCGGTCCCGTCATGAATGTCCTGGTGGCGTTGGTCGCCATGCTGGTGCGTGGATACGTGCCCTGGCCCTCGACGCTCTGGGGGCAGGAGGTTCAGGTGATCCTGATCCTGACCATCTGGTACAACCTGTTCTTTGCGGTCTTCAACATCCTGCCGATCCCGCCGCTGGACGGCTCGCGCATCCTCAGCGCCGCCTCCCGGGAGGGTGCGCGCCTGATGAGCCGGCTGGAGCCCTTCGGGTGGGTGTTGCTCATCCTGCTGATCTTCACGCGGGTGCTGGCCCCCATTCTGGGGGGCATGGCAGCTTGGCTCGGCGGCGTGCTCTCGGCCCTGACGGGCGTGCCCCTGTCAAGCTGAGCGGAAGGGGGAGAGGTTCTGGAAGACGCGCCGGCCAAGGTGCGTCTGGGGACCTGGGAGGGTTCCCTGACGGAGTTGATCACCGCCCTGGAGGGCGGCGGCCTGGATGCCCGGGAGGTGCCTCTCGCGGCCGTGGTCGCGCAGGCCAAGGAACAGGCGCAGGACCTGGAGGGGCGCGCCGTCGCGTTCGCCCTGGCCTGCCGCGTGGTGGAACTCAAGGCCCGGGCCCTGCTGCCCTCTCCACCGCCAGAGCCGGAGCCCACGAGCGAGGAGGATCCTGAGGCGGAGGCGGCCGAACTGGCGGCGCGTGTGGCGGCCTATCAGGCCTTCGCCGAGGCCGCGGAGGTCCTGCGGGAGTTCGAGATGCAGCGGCGGGTGCGGTTCGGACGGCCCAGCGCGTCCACCCGGGCGAGCAAACCGCGGGCCGCCGAACTCCCTGAGGCCTCGCTGGAGCAACTGCTCGGCGCCCTGCGCGAGGTCTGGCAGCGTGCCGCGCCACGGACGGGGGAGGTGGAGCGCCCCCGCTTCACCATGGACCAGGCCCTCTCTGCCCTGCGTGCTCGACTGGCCGCCGCCGGCACCCAGGTGGAATTCTCCGAACTCTTTGCGTCCGCCGCCGACCGCCTGGAGATCGTGCTCACCTTCCTGGCTTTGCTGGAGGTGGTCCGCTTGCGAGAGGCGCAGGTGGTGCAGGATGCTCCGTTTGGCCCCGTGCGCATCCGCTGGAGCGGGGCGCGTGCCGAAGGTGCGCCCCGGACGGGGATGCCGCGGTGAGCGAGGCCGAGGGGCTCGGGCCGCTGGCCGCACGCCTTGAGGCCATGCTGTTTGCGGCCTCGGAGCCGTTGGGCCTGAGCCGCCTGGCACTGGCGGCCTCTGCCGAGCCGGCCTCCGTGCGGCGGGCCTTGGCGGAATTGGCTGCGCACCTCGCGGCGGACGGTCATGGCGTGGAACTCACCGAACTGGCGGGCGGCTTTCAGTTGCTGACCCGCGCGGAGCACGCCGCGGCCGTGGAGGCCCTCGCGGCCCCCAGGGTCACACCCCTCTCGCGGGCCGCCCTGGAGGTCCTGGCCATCGTGGCCTTCCAGCAGCCGGTGACCCGGGCCGCGATCGATGAGATCCGCGGGGTGCACTCCGAGGGTGCCCTCGGCACGCTGGTGGAGCGCGGGCTCATCGGCGAGGTCGGGCGCGCTGAGGCGCCCGGAAGGCCGATCCTCTTTGGCACGACGCGCAGGTTCCTGGAGCAGTTTGGGCTGCGCTCGCTGGAGGACTTCTCCCGTGTGGCGGGACCGGACATCGGGCCCCGCCCACAGCAACTGCCTCACTCGGAACGGTAGCGCGCATACAGCGCGGTCACCTCCTGAACGTAGATCTGGGTCTCCGCATACGGCGGCACGCCGCCATAGCGCTTGACGGTGCCGGGCCCCGCGTTGTAGGCCGCCAGGGCCAACTCGAGGGCGCGCGGGCAGGCGGACGGGTCGGGCACGCAGCCGTTACCGCCGTATGCCACAAGCCAGGTGCGCAGGTAGCGCGCTCCCCCAACGGCGTTCTCCTTCGGATCAAAGATGTCGCGCACGCCCACCAGGACGGCGGTCGCCGGCTCCAGTTGCATGATGCCCTTGGCCCCCGTGGGGCTCACCGCCAGCGGATTACCCTGGCTCTCGACCTGGATCACCGCGGCCAGCAGGGCGGCGGGCAGGCCGGTGGCCGCCGCCGCCGCCGCGACCGGGGCCGTCAGCCAGGAGGGCGGCGCGGCGGCCTTCACCGGTTCCGGGGCCCCATCCGCGGTCGGGCTGCGCTCCGAGGCG
>JAKAUG010000147.1 GCA_021827805.1 Bacillota bacterium
CGGGGGCGATGGCGGCCGACGTAGAGGGAAGCCGCGGTGTCAGGTCGCAGGGGCATCCGTCGTTGATCTGAGGTTGGCCGCCACCGTCTCCGGTGAGCAGCACTCTGGGCTCGCGACTGCGTGCCGCTTCCGGCGGCGGCCTGCGGGTGCCCCACATACGCCTGACCCTTGCCTCGCAGTCGGTATCCGCGCTTGCGATTCGTCTGCCGGCTCCCGAAGAGGTCGCGTCCGGGCGGTGGGGGCGCGGTGGCTCGAACATCAGCATCCGCAAACTCGCAGCCACTGACCAGGCCACGATGACCCTCCATCTCTCAGGAGAGGCGGTTGGGGAGGGTGCCCGGTGCCGCGATGCGGCACGGGTGCGTGGAGTTCGCCGCTCCTGCCACCCGGTCGCCATATGCGCTCGACCAGCAGGGCAGCGGGCTCGGCCGCCGTAACCACGGATGCCAGGGGAACGCGGCGCCCGTCAGCTTGTCCCCCCGTGGGCACCCGGGAAAGGGGCTGAAGCCACGCCGGGCTACGGTGTGCGGCCCGTCGGTGCGACCCTGTACTTTCTGCCGGTCCAGACGCGCCTGCCGCTCAAGTTCGGCAGCGAGACGCTGGATGCGGTGACCTGCGCCCGCGTGTGCTGCGAGGTCGCTGACGCACGCGGGGGGCGCGCCCGCGGGTGGGGGGAGACGCCCCTCAGCGTGCCGTGGGTCTGGCCGAGCACCATCCCCTACGCTGAGCGCCATGCGACCCTGTGCGCCTTCAGCGTGCGGCTCACCGCGGCCTGGGCGGGCCACAAACGCCGCGGCCATCCGCTCGAGATCGGCCATGCGTTCCTGGAGGAGGATCTCCCGCGGCTGCTGGCCGACTTCAACCGAGAGCGCTCCGGTCGCGAGCCGCTGCCCTGGCTGGCGGCCCTGGTCTGCTGCTCCGCGTTCGACCTTGCCGTGCACGACGCGTACGGTGTGCTGCTTGGTCGGCCCACCTACGAGACCTACGGGCCCGAGCTGGTGGGCTCCGACCTGTCCCGGTTCCTGGAACCGAGCCCGAACGAGGGTGTCTCCTTCCAGGGCCGTTACCCTTCGGACTACCTGGTGCGACCGCGCCCAGACATCCTGCCCGCCTGGCATCTGGTGGGAGGCCAGGACCCCGTCGAGCCGGAGGACCTTGAGGGCACGGAACCGGAGGACGGCCACCCGGTCCTGTTGCGGGACTGGATCCGCCGTGACGGGTTGCGGTGCCTGAAGGTCAAGCTGCGGGGCAACGACGTCGCGTGGGACCTCCAGCGTCTGCGCCGGGTGGGTCGCATCGCCGCCGAGGAGGGCTGCGCCCACCTCAGCGCGGACTTCAACTGCACCGTCCAGGACCCGGCCTACGTCAACGATGTCCTGGACCGCCTCGCGGCCGAGGCGCCGGATGTCTCGGCCAGACTGCTCTATGTGGAGCAGCCCTTTCCCTACGATCTGGAGGCCCATCGCATCGACGTGCGCGGGATCGCGGGGCGTAAGCCCCTGTTCATGGATGAGAGCGCCCACGACTGGCGCCTCATCCGCCTCGGGCGGTCCCTGGGCTGGACGGGGGTCGCGCTCAAGACCTGCAAGACCCAGAGCGGCGCGCTCCTCAGCCTCTGCTGGAGCCGGGCCCACGGCATGGATCTCATGGTCCAGGATCTCACCAACCCCATGCTGGCACAGATTCCCCACGTGCTGCTGGCGGCGCACGCCGGCACGATCATGGGTGTGGAGACCAACGCGATGCAGTTCTATCCCGGGGCCTCCGCGGCCGAGGCCCGGGTCCATCCGGGCCTCTACCGGCGGCGGGGAGGATGCATCGACCTCCACAGCCTGGGCGGTCCGGGGTTCGGCTACCGCCAGGAGGCCATCGGCCGCGTGTTGCCCGAGCCGGCGGTGTCCCACATGTCCTGAGTGGCGAGCGGGGGAGGGGTGCCCATGCCCGCGGCGGCGGTTTCGTACACGGTGTTCACCAAACCCTGGAGGAGGCCCCTGCCGGACCTCGGCCGTTTTCTGGCCGGCCTGGGTTTTGCCGGTGTGGAACTGCCGGTGCGTCCCGGCTATCAGGTCGAGCCCGAGGCCGTCACACGTGGCCTGCCCGAGGCCACGCGCGTCCTCGGGGAGTTCGGCCTGCGCATCGGGAGCGTCGCCGGGCCCATGGACGCGCGCACGATCGCCGCCTGCGCCGAGGCCGGCGTGCCCCTGATCCGCGTCTGCGTGGAGATCCCCCCGGGGCGCAGCTACCTGGAGCAGGAGGGGGAGGTTCTGCGGCGTCTGGAGGCCCTGGTCCCCGTCCTGGAGCGCCACGGGGTGGCCATCGGTTTGCAGAACCACTGCGACCGCTTCGTCGGCAGCGCCGCGGGTCTGCGGCGCCTGATCGAGCGATTCGATCCACGCTGGATCGCGGCTGTGTGGGATCCGGCCCACTGCGCCCTGGCGGGCGAGATCCCGTCCCTGGCCGTGGATCTCCTGTGGTCCCACCTGCGTCTGGTGAACCTCAAGAACGCCCGCTGGCAGCGGTCGAGCCCCGCAGGGGCCCTGCCGGTCCGCTACGCGTACCGCTGGGTGGGTGGAAGCGAGGGGCTCTGCCCCTGGCCGGATGTCGTGGGCGAACTGCTGCGCCGAGGCTACCGCGGGGACGTCTGCCTCACCGCCGAGTACAGCGACCACGCCGCGGTCGACCGTCTGATCGCGGCCGATCTGGCATGGGCCCGCACGCTTGCGGGTCGCCATATGCCATCCTGAGGGTGGGATCAAGGTGTGTGCCGCTTCGCGTGAACGCGTCCGCATCGCCGTGATCGGGGCCGGAGCGATGGCGAACACCGTGCACTGTCCCTCGCTGGCCTCGTTCCCGGACGTGGACCTGGTCGCCGCCTGCGACATCGACGAGCAGCGACTGGTGGCGACCTGGGACCGTTACGGCATCGCCGGGCGGTACTCCGACTACCGGAGAGTCAGGACCCCACGGCTAAAGCCGGGGGCTTGCGTCTCCAGGATCGGGACGCGATGGGCCGCCTGACTGCGGCCCGCCAGTCCCACGTATCGCGAGACTGGCACGGGAGGTTGCGCTTGTGTCCGAAACCGTTACCGGCAAGCCGGTGCCCTTTGGACAGCGCGTGTCTCCCGAGTGGTCCGCGAACGTTTTACGCGCCGACGGATTCCTCGGCGCAACGCCATACGTTCCGTCTCCACGGTGCGTTTCCATTCCACGACCAGGGAGGGAGGCGCGGCCCTGCCCACGCCTGAAGGCGGGGGTATCAGACGGCCGCGCCGAGATTTGGTGATCTCTGAGACGGCGCCGGATGGCGTCTATGCCATCGGCCAACCCCACATCATGTATGACATCTGGGTCTGGTGCCTCCAGCAGGGCTGCAACCTGTACCTCGAAAAGTCGATGGGTCTGAGCTGGCACCAGGCGCAGATGCTGGCCCAGCTCGCCGAGTCGGGTGGACGCATCACTCAGGTCGCCACCAGCGGCGCAGCAGCCCAGTCCTCCGCCTCATGCGGCAGCGGTGTCTCGAGCGCGGCCCGATCACGCATGCCGTCTGCGAGTTCTTCACGTGGGACCCCCGGCCCATGCGCGGCGCGCGTGACCACATGCTGGTCGACTGCACGCACGCCATGGACACCGTGCGCTGGATGTGCGGGGGCGAGGTGGTGCGCATCGAGAGCCGCTGCCGCCGCATCGGCGTCACGGACATCAACTGGATCGGGGCGACGCTCCATTTTGACAACGGGGCCGTGGGCCTGGTCGTCACCAGCTGGTGCTCGGGCCGTTGCGTCCGTGTTCAGATGCACGCCCCCGAAATCTGCACCGATGCTGAGGTCGAGGGCAGGGCGCACCTTTACGCGGATGGTGCCTACGAGCCGGCAGTGATCAGCCCGATGGAGGTTGCCGAAAAGATCCTGGCCCAGGCCCTGCTGCGCGGGGAGTGACCCAGGCCGGCCACCGCAGAGGGGCCAATGTTCAGGAGGTCCGTGACTTCCGGGTCGGGGGGCCAGCCGGATCCACAGAGGGGGAGGGTCGTGGCGCAGGAGGGCGAGCACACACCCAACAGTGCGTCGGGCAACAGGCCCGGGTTCCTGGGGGAAGCCCTGCCCGGCAGCGAACCCCTGGAGGAGGGCCAGGACCTGGCGGCAGCCATGGTGTCCGGTATCGGGTCCTTCTTGGAATCCGAGTTGGCGCGCGCCGACGCGGCGCTTGCCCCGGGGGCGTGGACCGAGGCGGACATCTCCGCGCGACGTGGCGCCCTGGCCCGCAGCATCGGGGTGGTGGACAACCGCCTTCCCGTCTCCGCCCTGGAGCTGGTGGGCAACACGTTGGCGCCAGCGCTCCTTGCGCGCACCGCGCGGTGGGAGGCCTGGGCGGCGCGCTGGCCGGTGCTGCCCGGCGTGGAGGGCGAGGGCCTCTGGCTGCGCCCCGTTGCGCCACCCGCCGCGCACGTCGTGGTCCTGCCGGATGCCGACCAGGCGCCTGAGGCCCTGGCAGGCCTGACCGCCGATATCCCTCCCTCCGGCCAGATCGCCGCGCGTCTGGCGGATGCCGGCTGCGAGGTCCTCATCCCCGTGCTGGTCGACCGCGGCCCGACCTGGGCCGGCGGGCATCCTCGGCGCGAGTATGTCTGGCGTATGGCCTTTGAGGTCGGCCGGCATATCATCGGCTACGAGGTGCAGCGGGTGCTGGCCCTGGTGGACCATCTCACCGCGGCGGCCACGGATGGCCAGCCGGTCGCCCTCTATGGCTACGGAGAGGGAGGGCTTGTGGCCCTGCACGCCGCCGCCCTGGACAGGCGCATCGCCGCCGTGGTGGTGAGCGGACACTTCCGGGACCGCCGGGAGATCTGGCGCGAGCCCCTGTACCGGGACGTATGGGGTCTTCTGCGTGCGGGACTGGGTGACGCAGGTCTGGCGGCCCTGGTGGCCCCTCGGCCCCTGCTCGTCGAGGCGGTGTCCGGGCCGGTGGTCCGAGGCCTGCCTTCGGGCGTGCCCCATCCCGGCGTGATCCTCTCCGCGGGGACGCTGGAACCGGCTCGGCCCGAGTTGGTGCGCCATGAGGTGGAGCGGGCCCGGACCGCCTATGACAGGCACGGTGCCGCCGACCGCCTGGAGCTTCTCGAGCCCGGACCGCTGGCCGAGGGGAGTGCCCCCGGTCAGGCGGGCGGGGTCGAGGCCCTGCTCCGGGTCCTCGGCCTGCCACCTCACGGAACGCCCGCGCGCGGGTGTCTGGATCGCCTGTCCCCGGGCCCCGAGCCCCGGGCGCGGCAGGAGCGCCAGATGCGCCAGCTCTGCGACTTCACCCAGGGCCTGCTGCGCCGCTCCAGGGCCGTCCGCGACACCGCCTGGCAGGTGGCGGACCGGTCCTCGCCCGAGGCATGGGCTCGCAGTTGCCAGCCCTTCCGCGAGCGCTTCGAGGCAGACGTGATCGGTTGTCTGCCTGAACCGGACGTGCCGCCCCGTCCCCGCTCCCGCCTGGTCTGGGACCGTCCGGACTGGCGGGGCTATGAGGTCCTGTTGGATGTGTGGCCCGGGGTGTTCGCCTCTGGTCTCCTGTTGCTGCCCACCGACATTCAGCCTGGCGAGCGCCGTCCGGTCGTGGTGTGCCAGCACGGTCTGGAGGGCCGGGCGCGGGATACCGTGGAGGGCCCTCCGCATGGGCCCTATCGCAACTTCGCGCGGCGCCTGGCGGAGCGCGGCTACATCACCTATGCGCCCCAGAACCCCTATGTGGGGGACGAGGCCTTCCGCGTGCTGCAGCGCAAGTCCCACCCGCTTGGGGCCTCCCTGTTCTCCGTCATCGTGGCCCAGCACCGTCGGACCCTCGCGTGGCTCTCGGGCCTGCCGTGCGTGGATGCCGCGCGCGTAGCCTTCTACGGCCTCTCCTACGGCGGCAAGGCCGCCATGCGAGTGCCGGCGCTGCTGTCCGGGTACTGCCTGTCCATCTGCTCGGCCGACTTCAACGAGTGGGCCATGAAGTGCGCCTCCGAGGACGAGCCCCAGCTCAGCTACCTCTTCGGCAGTGAGTACGACATGTATGAGTTCGATCTGGCGCACACTTGCAACTACGCGGAGATGGCGGGGCTCATCGCGCCGCGCCCGTTCATGGTGGAGCGCGGCCACCGCGACGGAGTGGGGACCGACGAGTGGGTGGCCTTCGAGTATGCCCGTGTGGCACGGCTGTATGACGAACTCGGGATCGGCGAGCGGACGGAACTGGCCACGTTTGTGGGCGGGCACTGGATCGACGGGCGCGCCAGCTTTGCCTTCCTGGAGCGCCATCTGGGGGACCCGCGCGGCGTCAGGCGCGGCGCGCAGAGGGGAGGGGACGACGGGCGACAACGGCCGTAGTGCGGGGACGCCTCCGGGGGATTCCGCGTCAGGTTCCTGCCGGCTCCACCGCGCCGGCTGGGTTCCGCCGACCGTCCGGTACGGCGCGGGGCGCCAACGCCGCGAAGAGGAGCGCCGCCCCCAGGGCGAACAGGGCCAGGACGGGATACAGGGCTCGCAGTCCAAGGGTGGCCGCCACCGCGCTGCCGCCAAGGTTGGCGGCCACGGCCCCGATCCCGAAGCACGAGGCCCAGAGCAGAGACTGCCCGCTGGCGCGCCAACCGCTGGGCACCAACCGGTCCACGGCCGGAACGGCCGCTCCATAGAATAGGGCGAAGGCCGGTCCCTGGACGGTCATGCCGGCCACGGCGAGTGCGGGGCCGCGCGCCAGGGCGATGAGGACCAGGGTGACCACCTCGGCGGCGAAGGCCGCCAGCAGCGTGCGCCGGATGCCGAGACGCTCCTCAATCCGGCGTGCCCAGAGGAAGAAGGGAACTTCCAAGAGCGCAGGCAGCGCCCAGCCCAGGCCCTGGGCCAGGGCTCCCCCGCCCAAACGCTGAACGTACACCGAGTAGTAGGTGCCCTGCGCATTCAGCGCCAGCATGTTCAGCGTCGCCAGCGCGAGGAACCAGAGGAAGGGCCGCGCGTGCAGCAGGGCGCGCAGGTCCGGACGCCTGGCTCCAGCGCCGCGGACCGCCACCTCCACCGGGAAGCGCAGCGCCAGCAGGGCCGGGGGCAAGAGGCAGACGGCGGCCAGGGCCGAGTCGGTGCGCATGTCCACGAGATGCTGGCGGATGGCGAACCCGGCCACGGTGCCGGCGACGGCGAAGCTCAGAGAGCCCCACAGCCGAAGGCGTCCGTAGTGACTGGACCGCGGACCCAGATAGGCGACGGTCAGGGCATCCCCGAGCGGCGCCAGGGGGGCGTTGACGAGGGCGAAGGCCGCCGCCACCGCCAGCTCCAGGCGAAAGCCATGAACGATGGCGAAGAGCGGCAGCAGAGCCGCGGAGACCAGGGTCAGAAGGGCCAGCACGACCCTGGCGCGCCCGCTGCGGTCGCAGAGCCATCCCACGGCCGGCTGGGCCGCGAGGGCGCACAGCGGGTTGACCGCGGCGATCAGGCCGAGTTCGGGGGCGCTCACGCCGCGCGCCGTCAGCAGCGGAAACAGGAAGGGGTAGAAGGCGCCGGGACCGATCCAGAAGGCGAGGTGGAAGAGGGCATACAGGTGGTCGGCGACCGGCCGGGCGCCCGGTGCGGACCATCGCGCCCCGGTTTCCGAGGTCACCTGGGGTCCTCCCCTGTCTCCCGCGCCGCCAGCGCAACGTGGTTGCGGGTTCCTGTTCCGCGTGGACCGCGTGCCGGCGCGGCTCCGGCAGGTTTCCATCCGGCACGGCGCGCGTTCCACGCCTCCGGGATCCTTCCCGACGCGTCGGCGTCGTGGCTGGGCCACCGCCGGGTCGCGGCCTACCTTCGGGGGGTTGACCCGGTCCCCTGCCCATGTGCCCCGTGGCGGGACGGGTTGGGCCCACAGGTTGGCGCGGACACGTGGACCTCCCTGGGTGAGGGATTCTCCAGGGTCGCATGGGTTCGGCGGGGGCGCGTGCCTTGACCCTCCGCGTTCACACCTGGGAGGCTCCCGCCGGCGGGGGAGGACGTTCCGGTGGCAGGGATGTCTCAGTAGCCCTCTCCGATCTTCACCGCACGCCCTTCGCGGGCGGAGAGGCGGCAGGCGTACGTCACCTCCAAGGTCGCGAATCCGTCGTCGTGGTTGGACAGGATACGTCAGCGGTCGCCGGTGCGGATGGCGTGCACGAAGGCTTCGTTGAGGCGGTGGTCGTGGAGTCCCCTGCCGGGCAGGGGCTCGCTCTTGCCGCCTTCGAAGGACGCGCTTGGGGACCCTCCGCCCAGAGAAGGGCCAAGCCCCTGGGCCAGGATGTGCGTCCCTCCCGCGCCTGGCAGCCGCAACCCGCCCACGAGCGCGCAGGCGTTGGCGACGACGCCGAGCGCACCTGAAGCGAAGCGCAGCGTCGAGGCCTCCACGTCGGGGATGTCGAGCCCCGGCAGCTCTGGCCGCTCCCCGATCAGCCGCGTGTCCGTCATGGCGCAGACGGATTTCACCTCGCCAACGAGCAGACGCAGCATGGCGACGGCGTGGGTGTGCATCTCCACCAGCATGCCTCCGCCAATGCGCTCGGTGCGCCACCACGGCGCCCCGGGTATCCCCTCGACGCGGGTGGCCAGGGCCATCCCCACCCTGCGCCCCCGCGGCAACTCCGTGCGCGGGCGGCCGAATCGGTGTACCGCGCCCGGCAACCGACCGAGGTCGCGGCCCACGCGCATACCCAGCACCACCGGCTTCTCGACGCACAGGGTGGCGCCGGCGTCCACGGAGTGTTCCGCCGGCCCGTGGGCGAACGGGGGCACCGACACGTACATCCCATCCGGTTTGGTGGAGGCGATCATCGCGGCCGCATCGTCGAAGCTGGGAACCTCCACCCCCGGCCGTCCGGTGCTGCCGAGGGCACTGTTGATGGTGGTGTCAGCAGCAGCCCAGCGCTGACGCATGAGCGAGGGAGGGCTTGGGAGCGAGGCGAAGGCGGGGACGGGCAGGGAACTTTCGTCGCACAGGGATCTGGACGTTTCGCGGAGCGTCTGTCAGGCTGCAGCGTGGTGAGCCATCGGTGGGAGGTGGCGGTGGGCCATGTCGGAGCCTGTGGAGACCGAGCCAGTCCTGGTCGTGGGCAGCCGGGAGTTCCGTGCCGAGGATATCGAGCTGATCCGATGGACGGTGCGGCGGTTCAGGATGCTGTCGCGGACCGCGTTGGCAGAGACGCTGTGTGAGAATCTGCCCTGGAAGGCGCCCAACGGCCAGCTGAAGGTCGCAGCCTGTGGGGAGCTGTTGGAGCGATTGGCGGCGGAGGGCATCGTGGATCTCCCCGCACTGCGTTCATCAGGCGCAGGGAGTAGAGCCCGGTCCGAGCGCATCGGCACCGCGCCACCAAGCCCGGTGGTCCAGGCGACGTTGAGTGCGATCCGACCGGTGCACGTGGAACCGGTGCCCAGCGAAGAGGGTCCGGCCTGGAACGCGATGATGGTCGCGCATCACCCGCTGGGCTTTCAGCGGGCCTTCGGCGCGCAGCAGAAATACTGGATTCGGGATGGAGCGGCGGGGCACCCGCGCGTGCTGGGCGGGGTGCTGTTTGCCGCGTCGGCGCGGCACCTGGCGGCACGGGACGAGTGGATCGGGTGGACTCCGGCGGAGCGGCAGCGGTACCGACACCGGATCGTGGCCAACAGCCGCTACCTGATCCTTCCAGAGGTGGCCGTGCCGCACCTGGCGAGCCATGCGCTGGGCCTGGCCCTGCGGCGGCTGCCTGGGGACTGGGCACGGCGGTATGGGTACACGCCCGTTCTCGTGGAGACGTTCGTGGAGCGGCCGTGGGCGGGGACGTGCTACCGGGCGGCCAACTGGGTGTATCTGGGTGAGACGGCGGGGAGGGGACGGCAGGACCGGGCGCGCGCCATGGCGGCGACGGTGAAGGCGATCTGGGTCTACCCGCTGTTCCGCGATTGGCGGGAGCGCCTGGTGGCGCCGCTCGAGGTGGCGCCCGATGGCGAGCTGGACGACT
>JAKAUG010000314.1 GCA_021827805.1 Bacillota bacterium
CCGGAGCCGACGCACCCCGTCCAGGGTCTCGGTGGCCGCCTCGTCAAGGCGCCGCCGCAGCCAGTGCTCCTCGGCCAGTTCCAGAACCCACGCGGGCTGACGGATGTTGACCTCGCGCACGGGGAACTCGTAGAGGACCTCCTCCATGATGTGCTCGATGCCAGCCTCATCCAGCTGGCTGCAGTTCACGGCGACCACCGGCACGCCATACTCCTGCCGGAGGGTGGAGACCAGGGTCTCGGTGTCGGGGGACTCCGGCCGGGCCGTGTTCACCACGACCACGAACGGCTTGCCGAGCTCCCCCAACTCGCGGACCGCCCGGCGTTCGGCGTCCACGAAGCTGTCCCGGGCCAGCTCGCCAAAGCTGCCGTCGGTGGTCACCACCAATCCGAGCACCGCGTGGTCACTGATCACCTTGCGGGTCCCAACCTCGGCGGCCTCCTCGAAGGGAATCTCGTAATCGAACCAGGGCGTGCGGACCATGCGCGGTCCGGACTCCTCCGTGTACCCAAGCGCCCCGGGCACCGGAAAGCCGACGCAGTCCACCAGACGGACCCGCAGGTTCAGTCCGTCTCCTACGGTGATCGCCACACCCTCATCGGGGATGAACTTGGGCTCCGTGGTCATCACGGTGCGGCCCGCGGCGCTCTGCGGCAGTTCATCCATGGTGCGCTCCCGGTCGTAGGCCTCCGGGATGTTGGGTAGGACAAGCAGCTCCATGAAGCGTTTGATGAGCGTCGACTTGCCCGAGCGGACGGGCCCGACGACGCCGATGTAAATCTCGCCACCCGTGCGCTGGGCGATATCGGCAAAGATATCGTACCCTTCCATCGCGTGCACCCTCCCCCGATCCCCGGCGCCGCGCGCGGCCGGCGAACACCCGCATGCAGGGCGTTCGCCGGGGCGGGCCGCGGTCGCGCGGTATGCGGACGGGCCCGGCCAAGCCCCCGGCCTCTGGCAGGTCGGTGCATGTATATCGGGTGGGTCGGCGGGTTATGTCCGCGTTTTGCGGGGACGCCGCGCGCCGGTCCCGGGGGCGATGAGGGCACGGTGGGCGCGGGTGCGGAACACCCAACGGATGGGAGCCCCCTCGAGCGGGAAGTGGGCCCGCAGGCGGTTCTCCAGGTAGCGCACGTAGCTGTCGGGGATGGCACCCCGCCTGTTGGCGATCAGGACGACGGTCGGCGGCGCCTGGCGCAGCTGGGCGGCATAAAGGATGCGCACAGCCTCCCCCCGATCCGACGCCGGCGGGCGCAGGGAGACGGCGGTGCGCAACTGTTGGTTGAGGGCAGCGGTGGGCATGCGCAGCGCGAACGCGTCCGCCGCGCCTGCCACGGCCTGTGCCAGCAGGTCCAGGCCCTGGCCCGTGTGGGCAGAGCAGGCGACCACTCGGGCGTAGCCCAGAAACGGCATGGCCTCCCGCACGCGCCCGAGCGCGGCCTCAAGCCCTTCCGGACTGAGGAGGTCGGTCTTGTTCAGCGCCACCACGGCCGCGCGCCCCCGGTCCCGCACCAACCCCGCGATGCGCTTGTCCTGTTCGGTACAGGGCTCGTTTGCGTCCAGCAGGATCACGGCCACCGCCGCGCGCGCCAGCGCGCCCGTACTCCTTCTGGCGGTATCGCTCTCCAGGCTCCCGCGGGCCACCCTGGCAGGCCGGCGCAGCCCTGGGGTGTCCACCAGCACGAAGGCCCGCCCCGCGGCCTCCCAGGGAACGTCGATCGCATCGCGCGTCGTACCGGCCAGCGGTGAGACGATCAGGCGCGGGTCCCCCACCAGGCGGTTCACGAGGGAACTCTTGCCCACGTTGGGGCGCCCCAGGATGGCCACGGGGGTGGCGGCGTGACCGCCCTCCTCGGGGCGCGGGGGATCGGCGAGCAGGGCGACCACGCGATCCAGAACATCACCCAGCCCCTCGCCCCGCACGGTGGAGACCGGCAGAGGCTCCCCGAGGCCCAGGGCATAGAACGCATAGGGTTCCGCGCCCCGCACATCGGCCTTGTTCGCCGCCACGACCACCGGGTGGCCCAGGCGCCGCAGCACCCGCGCGATATCCCGGTCGCCCGGGGTGATCCCCGCCGAGGCGTCCACCACGAGCATGATCACGTCCGCGGCACCGAGCGCCACTTCCGCCTGCTCCCGGACGAGCGGGGCGAAGGGGTCTCCCTCCCCTCCCGCCAGCCCCCCGGTGTCTGTGAGCAGGAAGCGGCGTCCACCCCAGTCCGCCGGCACCTCCAGCCGGTCGCGCGTGACGCCGGCGCTGGCCTCGACCACCGCCCGCGGCGCACCGACGATCCTGTTGAAGATGCTGGACTTGCCAACGTTCACTCGTCCGGTGAGCACCACCCGGGGCAGTGGACCAGAGACCTCGGCGGTCGGCCCGCCGCCCGCGCCAGGGTTCCCGGCCATCCGTCGCCTCACGCGCCCCATCCTTCCGGAGTCCTGAGATTCATGGCGTCGGCGGGCCGGCGCCCAGGCTCGCCCTGCGGCGGGAGCGCTCGGAGGCCCAGGCCGCAAGGGGCACCGTACCGATGGCCAGCACCGCCGCGTCGAACGTGCCGCCACCTCCCAGGCTGGCGGGCCACGGCAGCCAACCCGCGCTCGCCGACCAGAGGCGTAGCCCGTCAGCGATCACCAGGGCCAGGCTGCAAGCGCCGACCGCCTCGCCCACACCCGCGGTGAGCCCGGCGCCGATCGCACCCGCCACCAGCCCGGTGACCAACTGAGCCTGCCAGTACACCCCGTTGAGCTCGGACCAGGCGGGGATGAGCGTGAGGGCCGCGGCGGTCCCCACCGCGGCGACGACGACCCGCCAGGGTGCGATTCCGTGGGTTCCCCCCAGCACGATCCCGCCGAACGCCGCCGGGAGCACCGTGCCTCCAGGGTTGACGAGCAGCCCTGCCACCGGCAGGTTGATCGTGCTCAGCGCCACCCCGAGCAGCATCCACAGGGCCAGCGCATGTCGCGTGAGACCGGGCACCGTCGAGCGGGCTCCGGGCGCGCTCCCCACCAGCAGCACCGCACCCGCCAGCAGCCATGCCCCTCCGGATGGCACCTTCCATCACCCGTGGGTCATTTTGCCCGGAGATGGAGCCTGGGCATCCGCCGGGCCGCCCGCCTGGGGCAACGCCCGCTGCAACACGCCACCCACAACATCTCCCAGCGTCACCGCCCCGTGCGGGCCCACGGAGGCCCCCCCCGCAGAGGCGGGCTCTGCCTCGCGCAGCGAGAGGGCGATGCGGCGATCCGACGGCGTCACCCGCAGGACCCGCACCCGCACCCGCTCCCCCTCGCGCACCACTTCCCCGGGGTCCTTGACGTGCCGATCCGCGAGCTGGCTGATGTGCACCAGCCCCTCCACCCCAGGCTCCAACTGCACAAAGGCCCCGAAAGGGCGGATGCGCATGACGGTCCCCTCGACGACCGCGTCCACGGGGTAGCGCTCCTCGGCCCGCTCCCACGGATCCCCCTGCACCTGCTTGAGACCCAGGGAGACCTTGCCGACCTCGGGCTCCAGGCGCAGGATCTTCACCCGCAGCTCCTGGCCTGGGCTGAGCAGGTCGCTCGGATGCTCCACCCGTCCCCAGGACATCGCGGAGACGTGCAGCAGCCCGTCGACCCCGCCCAGGTCGATGAAGGCCCCGAAGTCTGTGAGGGCCTTGACCGTACCTGTGCGGATCTGTCCCTCGGCCAGTTCCGCCCAGAGGGCGGCGGCCCGAGCCGCCAGTTCCTCCTCAAGCAGGGCCCGTCGGGAGAGCACCACGCGCTGCCGCTCGTGGTCCAGACCGACGATCTTCGCGCGCAAGCTCTGCCCGACGTAGACCTCCAGGTGCTGCACCGAGCCGCGCTCCACCTGGGAGGCCGGCATGAAGGCCCGGACCCCCGCGTCCAGGAGCAGCCCGCCCGTGACGACGCGCCGCACCGCGGCCTCCACGGGCTCACCCGCGGCATGGGCCTCCTGCAGCCGCCTCCAGGCCACCTCCTTGGCGGCGGCCTTCATGGACAGCTGCGGCGTGCCCTCCTCCGGGTCCTCGCCCTGAACGGCGACCTCGATCTCCTGCCCCCGCTGGAATGCCTCCTGCAGGGTCTGGCCGGGGCCCAGCACGGCCTCCGCCGCGGGCAGGATCCCGTCCGCCTTGGCGCCGATGTCCACGAGCAGGTGGTCGTCCTGCACCGAAACAACGGTGCCCCGCACCAGCAGCGCGGGTGCCCCCGGTGCTCCTCCCTGGGCCCTTTCCCGCGGCTGCGGGCTCACCTGCCCAGCGGTGTCGGATGCCGCGGGCGCACCGGTCTCGTCCATGCTCGCACCACCTCGCCTATGCTGCTCTCCCCTTAGGCCGGTCCCGGCGCGATGCGCGCCCGGTCGCGCCCGTCCGACACCAGCTTGCGGACCGCCCCCATGATTTCCTCCTGTGCCATGCGCTGTAAATCCTGCGCACTGGCCCGGCCGTTGTGCTCCAGCCGGAACGGGGCGCCGACACGGATCCGCAACTGTCCCGGCCGGTACCGGCCGCTGATGCCCACAGGGACAACGTCGCTGCCCGACCACAGCGCCAGCAGCGCGGCCCCCGGCTCGGCCTGGCCCAGCCGTCCGTCGCGGCTGCGCGTCCCCTCGGGGAACACCACCACCGGCTTGCCAGTGTGGAGCAGCCCCAGCGCGCGGCGGATCGCCCCCCGGTCGGCGGTGTGCCGCCGGACCGGAAACGCGCCGACGACTCGCAGGATGAGCCCCCCCACCGGGGAAGCGAAGGCCTCGGCCTTCGCCATGAAGTGGACCTGCTTGGGCATCGCCGCGCCGAGCAGCATGGGGTCCTGCCAGGAGATGTGGTTGCTGCAGAGGACATAGCCGCCCCTCCGCGGCAGATGGCCCACGCCCTCCAGGCGCACGCGCAGGATGCCGAAGTACCAGATGCGGACCGCGACCCAGACCATCCAATACAGAACCATGTCGCCCTACCCCGCCGGAACGCGTGGTTGCACGCCATCGGCTGCCTGATCTCCACAGAGCCCGCACCGAGATAGGATCCGGTCCGCGGCCTCGTCGGGATCCAGGTTCGTGGTGTCCAGGAGCACCGCCCCAGGGGCCTGCCGCAACGGACCGACCTCCCGCCCCTGATCCAGGGCGTCCCGGGCCGCGAGGCTGGCGGCCACGCCATCGCGTGCCACCACCTCGCCCCGGGCCTCCAGATCGCGGCAGCGCCGCTCCACGCGCCGCTCGAAGGCCGCGGTCACAAAGAACTTGAAATCGGCATCGGGCAGGACCTCCGTGCCGATGTCCCGTCCGTCCATCACCACGCCCCCGGCCCGCGCCAGGGCGCGCTGCCTGGGAACCAGGGCCTGCCGCACGCGCCCGATGGCCGCCACACGCGGCACCAGACGGTCGACCTCCGGCGCTCGGATCGCCTCGGTCACATCCTCATCGCCGAGCAGCACGTGCTGTCCGTCAGCCTCACGGCGAAAGGCCAACTCCAGCTGCTCGGCCAGGCTGCCCGCGACAGCGGGATCCACGTCCTCCGAACCGGCCCAACCCCGGCGCAGCAGCACCAGGGCGACGGCCCGGTACATGGCACCCGTGTCAATGTACAGGTATCCGGCCCTGTCCGCCACCAGACGGGCGAGAGTGCTCTTGCCCGCCCCGGCGGGACCGTCGATGGCCACGATGGGCAGCCGGCCCCCGACCGCCCGGCTCACCGCAGGTCCGGGCGCAGCCGGGCGGCTTCACCCATGTACACATGGCGCACCTCGTCGGGGCGGGCCCGCGTGTATACGTGCAGAAGCACCCGCACGCAGCCGGCGAGTGCGCCCGGCACGTCCATCTCCCTGGCGTCGAGCAGCGGGGTGCGCTCCCAGCCCAAATCCCGGGCCGCGGCGGCGGGAAAGGCGGCATTCAGGTCCGGGGTCGCGGTGAAGAAGGCGGAGATCACATCCTCCACCCCAAAACCGTTGGCCTCCTGCAGGGCAATGAGCAGTTCCCGTGTCGCCCCAAGGATGGCCCCAGCCGTATTCGCGGCCACACTGGTCGCCCCCCGGATCCCACAGACGCGCGGTAACTGGGTCAACGAGGCACCCCCGGGTGCCGCGGGCCGATGGCATCCGGCTGATGGGCCCACGGCCGGAGTAGTATAGCACGTTCGGGGGTGCGCGCCCGCCAATTTTCATCCCGCGGGCCCGCTACGCCCTGGGGAGCGTGATCAGCGAGGCCTCGGGGCCGAGGCGCCACACGCCATCGGGAGCACGGGGCGAACCTCCGTCCGGGACCGCGCGTACGGTCACCGGCACGGATCCCTCCAGACGCAGGGAGAGCACATCGCCCGGGTGCACGGCAAGGCGCAGGCCCGGAGCCCCCAGCGCACCCACCGCCCAGCCGTCGCGAAAGACCTCGACCTCCAGGCCCGCCGCGCGCGGTGTCGCGGTCAGGAAAACGAAGCCCACGCCCGCAGGGGGCGGGGGCGCTGGCTGCATGAGCGCGGCCATCCCCTGGGTGAGAGGCCAGGGTCCCTCCCAGCCGGGAGGACCCCAGCGCACCGCCATGGCGAGGGTCAGCCCCACCCCGAACAGGGCAGCGGCCTGCGCCAGCAGGAGCCGCGCGGAAAAGGGCCCCCAGGCCCGCATCGTCATCCCCCCAGGGAGGCTACGCCGCGAGGGGGGGCGCCAGACCACCGCATGGCGTCGCGCCGTCAGGGAACCACGCCGCGCCCCCCGCCGGCCACCTGCGAGCGACGGCCTGAGCGCGCCCGCGGCGCCCGCGGCGCCTCCTCGGTGCCGGGCTCCGAACCGGCCTCGGCCGCAAGGCTGGGCACCGGCAGCCCGGCATGGATCAGGGCACGCTCCACCGCGGCCTGGATGAGCCCCACGTGCCCGTAGATGCGGTTGTGCTTCAGGTTCAGGCTGCCGCCCAGGGTGGCGAGGTCCCCCAGGGACGAGAGCAGGTCGAGCACCGGAGCCCTCAGGGTCCGCCCCGCCGGGGTGCGCAGGCCGCCGCGAAACACCCACTTGGGCGGCGGGGCGGGGAGGCCCTCCAGGTGGTAGCAGCAGGCCAGGCTGTGCTCCAGGATCAGGCGCAGGTTGTCCAGAACGAGGATGGGCTGCCCCCTGCGCAGGGCCCAGGCCAGGCTGGCCCTGCGTTGGCGCAGCGCCCGGTAGCGGCGCGCCAGTTTACGGCGCCAGACGGACGGGGTCAGGGACCGCGCCAGGGCCCAGATCTCCTCCAGCTGCCCCGTGGGGTCATGGAGCACGACGCCGTGCCGCACCAGGTTCAGCGCGGAGTCGTCGGCCTCCTGGAGCGCGCGGCGCAGGGTCTGGAGCGACAGTGCCGCGTACCGATACACGAACGGCGGGCGCCGCACGTTGATCCAGCACCACACCAGCGGCTCCTCGCCGTCCCCGTCCCCCGAGCGCAGGACGAGCAGGTCGCAGCCTGAGTACTCGTCGGCGTCGTCGGTCACCGCCGAGCCGCCGAGCACCACCGACACCCCGTCCTGGCCCCCGCCAAGACGGCGCGGGAGCAGGTCGTGCTCCACCGCGGCGCGCGCGGCGGCAAGCAGGTCTTGCCTCAACGATCCCAATCCGATCCGCCCCTTCCCCGTCCCGGAACCCGCACGCTTCCGCCCGCCAGGGCACGCAGTTCCGCGACCTGCGCGGCGGTCAACCGCCGCCAGCCCCCCGGCGCGATGCCCTGCAGATGCAGTCCGCCAAAGGCCACGCGCACGAGGCGCAACACATCCAGGCCGACCGCGGCGCACATGCGGCGCACCTGGCGGTTGCGTCCCTGGCGCAGCACCACGCGCAGCCAGCCGGTCGCCGGCGGCGTCGCGGGCTCCGCCACGCCGCGCGGGGCCCGGGACAGGATCTCCGCCTCGTCGGCCCGCGCGGCTCCGTCGGAAAGCCGCACCCCGGCCTCCAGCCGCCAGAGGGCCGTCGCGTCCGGCCGCGGTCGCACCAGCGCCGCGTACGTCCGCGGCACGCCATGACGAGGATGCAGCAGAAGGTGCGCCAGGGCACCGTCGTTGGTCACGAGCAGCAGGCCCTCGCTGTCCGTGTCCAACCTGCCCACAGGATACAGCCGCACACCCTGCGGCCCCAGCAGGTCCACCACGGTGGTGCGCCCACGGGCGTCACGAGCCGCGGAGAGGACCCCCGCGGGCTTGTGCACCGCGAACACCACGGGGGCCTCGGGGCGGACGGCCACCCCGTCCACCTCGACCAGATCCCCCAGGGCGACGCGCACGGCGGGGTCGGTGGCGGGCTGGCCGTTGATCCGCACACGCCCACGCGCGATGTACTCCTGCTCGGCCACACGGCGCGCGGCCACGCCGGCATGGGCCAGATACTTGGCCAGGCGGTCTCCCCCCGGCCGCGCCGAACGGTTCACCGCGGCTCTGCCGCATCCACCGCAAACGTCATCGCAACCTCCACCGCGGCGTCCAGGGGCAGCGCCGAGCAGCCAACCGCCGCCCGGCTGTGCCCGCGGCCGGGGAAGAGTGCGCCCAGCAGTTCTGAGGCCCCGTTGAGCACACGCGCCTGATCGTGGAACTCGGCCCCGCACTGTACAAAACCCTGCACCGCCAGGGGCGCGCTCAGCGCCGCGGCCCCGCCGGGGGCCACGGACGCCGCGGCGGCCAGTGCGTTCAGCGCACAGAGGCGCGCCGCGGCCTGGCCCTCCTCCACGGTGAGCTCCGTGCCCACCCGCCCGCGGTAGCACAGCTGACCCTTGCTGGTGGGTAGTTGCCCGGAGACCATGATCAGACCACCATGCAGCACCGCCGGCACGTAGGCCGCCACCGGCCGCGCCACCTCGGGAAGTTCCAGATCCATCGCCCGCAACCGTTCGAGCCAACTCGTCCCGTCCACCATCATGCTCCGCCCCCCGCCCCAGCCTCGCGCCTAGCATTCCGCCCGCACGGCGGAGCCTCCTGCGCGGACCGCCGCGCGCGCGGCGGCCGGACCAGGGACAGGCTACTGGGTCCCCAGCAGCAGGCGCACGAAGACGACGGCCAGCACGAACCCCGTGAGGTCCGCCAACAACCCCACGGTCAGGGAGTGCCGGATCCTGCGCACGCCGACGGCACCAAAATAGACGGAGAGGATGTAGAAGGTGGTGTCCGTGGAGCCCTGCAGGGTGCTGGCCAAACGGCCCACGTAGGAGTCCGGGCCGGCACGGTGCAGCAGCTCGGCGGTGATCGCCAGGGCCCCGGAACCGGAGAGCGGGCGGATGAGCATCAGCGGGAGCACCTGGGCGGGCACGCCCGCCGGGCGGAGCACCGGTGCCAGCACCTTGGCCAACAGGTCCATGGCGCCGGAGTCGCGGAAGATGCCCAACGCCGCGAAGATCGCCACGACGTACGGCAGGATCTTGACGGACATGTCGACGCCCTGCCGGGCCCCGTCGAGAAAGACGGTATAGACGTCCACCTTGCGGTGGAGGGCATACAGGAGCACCCCCGCGAACAGGACGGGGATCGACCAGCGCGAGACGGCGTCCACCACCGCCAGGAACACCCCGCGTCCCTCCCGTTCAGCGTCGGTGTTCGTTGGCCCGGCGCCGACGGCGCAGGGCGGCATCCAGCAGCAGGGCGACGATCGTGGAGGAAAGGCTGGCGGCCAGGGTGGCGCCGACGATCTCGGTGGGATTGTGCGATCCCGCGGCCGCGCGATAGGCGATGATCGTGGCCGGGATCAGGGTCACCCCGGCCGTGTTCATGATCAGAAAGGTCACCATGGGGTCCGAAGCCGTATCCTGTTCGGGCTGGTCGTTCACCGCCTGCAGTTCGGCCATGGCCTTGAGGCCAAACGGCGTCGCCGCCTG
>JAKAUG010000024.1 GCA_021827805.1 Bacillota bacterium
TGCGTGCTACCACGTCGGGGAGCGCTCTTACGTCACCTCGGCCATCTGCACGCACGAGCGCGCGGATCTGACCGGGGGGCGCCTGGAGGGGGGCGTGGTCACCTGCCCGCTGCACGGAGCGCGCTTCGATGTCTCGACCGGGCGTGTCCTGCGCCCGCCGGCCCATGAGCCCCTGAAGATCTACGCGGTGCGCCTGCGGGACGGCCGTGTCGAGGCCGACCTGCCGTCCTGATCCCGGTCGACGCAGGGCCAAGATGTCGGCGCTGGTCCGCGCGCCCTGCGCGGGCCACCCTGCCCGGCCGCCGCTGGTGCCGCCCGCAGGCCCGTGGAGGCCGCTCAGGCGCGAAGCACCTGCACGAGGTTCGTCCCGAGGATCCCGTAGCCCACCAGCCAAGAGAGCGCGCCAAGGCGTTCCAGGTCCGGCAGGCCCGTCGCCGCCCCCAGCGCCAGCAGGGCGGCGGCGGCGGCAAGCGCCCACATGCCGAATCCAGCCAGACGCTCGTCATACATCTCCCGCAGGAGCGGCACCTTCTCGCGGCCCGCCCGCCCCGCGTAGCGGTGATACCAGACCAGAAAGGGGACGATCTTGTATGTCTGCCCACCCATGAGGCACCCGAGCCAGCCGATCAGGGCCAGGATGACCAACACGCCGTGGCCCAGGCGCACCAGGCCCGCCAGCGACAGCCAGGCCAGCGCGGCGACCAGGCCGAGGTAGACGAAGGCCAGGGCCGAGAGCCTCAGCCCGACGTCCAGCCGCGGCTTGTACCGGGTGCGGAAGAAGATCCATTGGTCCCGCAGGAACAGCACGACGGCGCCCAGCGGCACCAGCCCGGCGGCGGCCAGGGCCGCGGGCGGCCAGCCGTCCAGCGCCCCCGCGAACAGCAGCAGCGCGCCGCCCGCGGTCAGCCCAAAGACGACTGTGCCCTGGCCCTCCCCGTGGCCGTGGGAGAGGGCGAACATGGGCACGAGCTTATAGGTCACGCCCATCGCCAACAGGGTGAGCCAGCCGAGGGCGGCCGCCACGACGTGCGCAGGCAACAGGTCGATGTGCACCCAGCCCCAGCGCAGGTTGGCCGCCATCGTCACCCCCAGCGCCAGGACCACGACCAGATAGGCCGTGGCCCCCAGGAAGAACAGGCGATACATGCGGTGGGCCCGCGACCGGAGCACCGTGAGCGTGATGTGGACGGCATAGACCGACAGCGCCGCCGCGACCGCCGTGGCCCCGGCGATCAACAGCAGCGGCCGCACGGTCCAAAACCCCGCGACCATGGCCGCGATGCCGGCGGCCAGCACCGGGTAGCCTGCCCGGGCCAGCCTCTCACTCGGCAGCCGCACCTCCAGGACCACCGGCACCAGCTGGTAGCTGGCGCCGGTCAGGGTCATGGCGAGCCACCCCAGGGTGAAGAGGTGCGTCACCGCCAGGGTGTGGAAGTCTCCGAGCGGCTGGGCCAACAGGCCAGGCGCCCATGCCAGGAGGCAGAGGCCCCCGAGCACCGCCGCCAGCGCGCCGGAGAGGATGTGCACGAGAGGGAGGCGGACATCCGGTGCGTGCTTGGTGGCGATGCTCTGCATTGATCCATCCTCCTGAACCGCCCGCGTCTGGGTGCACGCCGCGGGCCCTGCCCCAGCGTAGAGGTCCGGCGCCGGGGGGAGGGTGACCCCGATCACACACAGCCTGCCCAGTGGCCGGCCCGAGGTGCTGCCGCCTGGCGGGGTGCGCGGCCGGGCTGGCTCCCGGTGACCCGGATCACCTCCCGCGTCGCGGCGGCGTTCTAACCTGGAGGACGCAGCGAGGCCCGGATGAACCCAGGTGCAGCCTGGAGGTTCGCAGCTCCAAGCATCCAAGGAGGAGATCGGCATGGGCGACCGGGACGGGCAGAGCCTCCACACCTTCGAGGTATACGGGCAATGGTCTGGCGCCGCGCGGAGGGGCGAGATCGGCCTCGGCGGGCCCCAGACCGTCACGATCACGTTGCCGCAGGCGTTTGGCGGCACCGAGCCAGGCACCAACCCCGAGGAGTTGCTGCTGGGCGCGGCGCTTTCCTGCTACATCATGACGCTCGCGCGGGTGCTGGCCCGCAGGGGCTTTGGCGCCCTGCACGTGGAGACGGTGATCGTGGGCCAGATCTCCCGCACGTCCGCCGGGCCCCGCTTTGAACGCATCATCCTGCGACCGGTGGTGCACGGGGCTCCCGACGAGGCCTCCGAGCGCGAGCGCATCGAGGACGCCCTGCTGGAGGCCGAGGAGGCCTGTTTCATCGCCCGCACCCTGCGGCCGGCCATCCCATACGTTTTGGAACCGCGCTTTGCCGCGCCGGTCCCGCTCCCCGCCCCCGTCTCGGCCGTGGCGGCAGTCGGGCGCTGAGGCAGGGCCCGCGGCGCGCCGCGGCGGATCAGCGGGCCAGGGCTACCGTGGAGTCGGCCGTGTGCCCGCGGAGCTTGTGACGTTTGTCACCAACAACGCCCGGGGTGCGGGGGTATATCTGGCGGCATGACCAACACACCCGCCCGGACCCCTGCCCCTATTCCGGGCCAGGCCCACCTCCAGGGGTCGGAGATGGATGAGGCGATGCATGTTGCCTTCGCATGAAGGTTCCCTCTTCGATCCGCGCCAGGAACACGATGCCTGTGGGGTCGGCTTTGTCGCCAGCACCAACGGCCCAAGCCACGAGGTCCTGGAGCACGGGCTTGTGGCCCTCGGCCGCCTTGCGCACCGCGGCGCGGCCGATGCGGACGGGAAGACCGGCGACGGCGCCGGCGTCCTGGTCCAGGTACCGCGGGAACTGGTGGTCCGTGAATACGCGCGTCTCGGAGGGCGGCGGCAGCGCGCGCGCTCGCTCGGCGTGGGCGTCTTCTTCCTGCCGCGCGGCGCCGCCGCGTGGGCGGCCCGGACCGCCGTGGAGCACGCCCTGGCCGCGGAGGGCCTTGGCGACGCCGTTTGGCGGACGGTCCCCACCATGGATGGGGCTCTCGGGCCAAGGGCTCTGGCCACCCGCCCCAGCATCATGCAACTGCTGGTCCCGCGCCCGGTGCGCCTTGGGGCCGAGCCCTTCGAGCGGCGGCTCTACCGGGCGCGCCGCCGCGCGGAGCGGGCCTTCGGGTTGCTGGGCGCGGCGGCGCGGGACTGCCACGTTGTCTCCTTCTCCGCCCGCACGATGGTCTACAAGGGTCTGATGCTCGCCGCGCAGCTTGCGGCGTTCTATCCGGATCTGGCCGATCCGGGCTTTGTGACGGCGGGCGTCATCTACCACCAGCGGTACAGCACAAACACGACGCCCAGCTGGCGCCGCGCCCAGCCCTTCCGCCGCCTGGCCCACAACGGGGAGATCAACACCCTGCAGGGCAACGTGAACTGGATGCGCGCCCGGCAGGCCGATCTGCGCTCATCCCGCTGGGCCGGGCTCGGGGAGGCGCTCTGGCCGGTGGTGGACCCCGAGACCTCGGACTCCGGCATGCTCGACAACGTGGTGGAGTTCCTGCACCTCTCGGGTCGCGACCTGCGCCAGATCATGATGATGCTGGTGCCGGAGGCCTGGGAGGGTATCCCCGACCTGCCTGCGGCCCGGAGGGAGTTCTACCACTTCCAGGCCTGTCTTGTGGAGCCCTGGGACGGTCCAGCGGCCCTGGTCTTCGGGGATGGGCGGCTCTTCGGGGCCGTCCTGGACCGCAATGGGCTGCGCCCCATGCGCTACGCCATCACCGCTGACGGCTGGGTCGCAGCCGGTTCGGAAGCCGGAGCCGTGGCCCTGGATCCCGCCCGGGTGACGCGCTACGGCAAGCTCGGCCCGGGCGAGATCCTCTGCGTGGACCTCGGGACCGGGCGCGTGCTGCAGAACGAGGATGTCAAGGACGAGGTCTCTGCCCGGCATCCCTACGGTCGCTGGCTCGGGGAGCACCTGGTCCGGATCGGGCAGGGCTCGGAGGCCTCGGCCGCGGAGGGAAGCCCCGAGCCCGAGTTGCCGGACAGGGTCCGCCTGCAGCAGCTCCAGCGCGCCTTCGCGTACACGCATGAGGAGATCGTCCATCTGATCCGCCCCATGGTGGAACACGGCAAGGAGGCCATCGGCTCCATGGGGGACGACACGCCGCACGCCGTCCTCTCGGATAAGGAACGGCCCCTGTTCCACTACTTCAAGCAGCGCTTCGCCGAGGTGACGAACCCGCCCATCGACCACCTGCGCGAGGACCTCGTCTTCTCGCTCCGCACGCGGCTCGGACCCCGGCGCAACACGCTTGGCGAGTCCCCGGGGCACGCGCACCTGATCGAACTGGAGAGCCCGATCCTGCTCGCCGAGGACCTGGCGCGCATGCGGGATCTGGCCGCCTCCGACCGCACCTTCCGCATGGCGAGCCTGGACGCGGTCTTTGCACGGGCGGACGGCCCGGCGGGGCTGCTGCTGGCGCTGGGGCGCCTCTGCCGGGAAGCGGCGGATGCCGTGGACCGGGGCGCGGGGCTTCTGGTGCTGAGCGACCGGGCGCTGGATGGTGAGCACGTGGCCATCCCGTCGCTGCTGGCCACCGGCGCGGTGCACCACCACCTGATCCGGGCAGGGCGGCGCATGCGGGTCGGCCTCATCGTGGAGAGCGGCGAGCCGCGGGAGGTCCATCACCTGGCGGCCCTGATCGGCTACGGGGCCAACGCGGTGCACCCCTACCTCGTGCTCCAGACCGTGGGTGCCCTCGCCGCGGAGGGCCGCCTGAAGCGGGCGGTCTCCGCCGCCGAGGCCCAGGTCCTCTATCGTCAGGCGGCGGAGGAAGGCCTGAAGAAGGTGATGTCCAAGATGGGCATCTCCGTCGTCGAGGGCTATGCCGGGGCACAGATCTTCGAGGCCATCGGCGTCGCCGCGGACGTGGTCGACCTCTGCTTTCTGGGGACGCCCTCGCGCTTTGGCGGCAGCGGCTTCGAGGACTTTGGGCGTCTGGCCCTCCTCTGGCACGAGGCCGCCTTTGCCGCCGTCCCCCGCCCACCGGAACTGCAGGGCTTCTTCCGCTTCCGCCAGGGCGGCGAGATCCACGAGTTCAGCCCGGAGGCGGTGGATGCCATGCACCACGCGGTCCGGGCCGGCGTGGTCGAGCCGGACGGGCGGTCCTCCGCTGAGATCCGGGAGCTGTATCGGCACTATCTGGAGGCGGTGGAGCGGCCGGGACCGAGCCAGCTGCGGCACCTGCTCGCTCTCGCCTCGGATCGGGGGCCCATCCCGCCCGAGGCGGTCGAGCCGGTGCAGGCCATCGTGCGGCGTTTCTCGAGCGGGGCGATGTCCCTTGGCTCGCTGTCTCCGGAGGCGCACGAGACCCTGGCGATCGGCATGAACCGCCTCGGGGCGCGGTCGGCGTCCGGCGAGGGCGGGGAGGACGCCGCGCGCTTCGGCACGGAGAAGAACAGCGCCATCAAGCAGGTTGCCTCCGGGCGCTTCGGCGTGACCCCCGCCTACCTGGCCTCGGCCGTGGAACTGCAGATCAAGATGGCGCAGGGCAGCAAGCCCGGCGAGGGGGGACAGATCCCAGGCCAGAAGGTGACCGAGTACATCGCCCGCATCCGGCACACGACGCCGGGCGTGGCGCTGATCTCGCCCCCCCCGCACCACGACATCTATTCCATCGAGGATCTGGCGCAGCTGATCTACGACCTCAAGCGCTTCCATCCGACGGCCGAGGTCTCGGTCAAGCTGGTGGCGCAATCGGGTGTCGGGGTGATCGCGGCAGGGGTCGCCAAGGGCTGCGCGGACCTGATCCTGATCAGCGGGCACGCTGGCGGCACGGGCAGCTCGCCCCTGGCCTCCATCAAGAACGCGGGGCTGCCCTGGGAGCTCGGGCTGGCCGAGACCCAGCAGGCCCTCGTGGCCAACGGTCTGCGTGGCCGTGTTGGGCTCCGCGTGGACGGAGGCCTCAAGACCGGCCAGGACGTGGTACGGGCCGCCCTGCTCGGGGCGGACCAGTACAGCTTCGGCACCGCGGCCATGATCGCCGAGGGCTGCATCATGGCGCGTATCTGCCACACGGACAACTGCCCGGTGGGCGTGACCTCTCAGAAGGAGGCCCTGCGCAGGAAGTTCCCCGGCCAGCCCCAGCAGGTGATGAACTTCTTCCTGCTGGTGGCGCAGGAGATCCGCGAGATCCTGGCCTCGATGGGCTACCGCTCGCTGGATGAGATCATCGGCCGCACCGACCTGCTGCGCCAGGTGCGGACGGGACACCCGGCCGTGGACCGGCTCGATCTGGGGCCCCTGCTGGCGGTGCCGCCGGGCGCGGAGGGACAGCCGCGGCACCGCACCGAGGCCCGCAACCCGCTCCCCGCGGAGGAACACCTGGACGAGCGGCTGTTGGAGGCCGCCCGCCAGACCCTGGAGTCGGGAACACCCACCCGGGTGCAGCTGCCAATTAGCAACGCCGACCGGACCGTCGGGGCGCGGCTCGGCTGGGAGATCGCGCGCCGCCACGGGGACCAGGGGCTCCCGCCCGGCTCCATCCAGGCCACCCTGACCGGGGTCGCGGGGCAATCCTTCGGGGCCTTTTTGCCCCAGGGCGTGCGCCTGGAGCTGGTGGGCCTCGGCAACGACTACGTGGGCAAGGCCCTGGCTGGGGGCGAGCTCGTCGTGCGCGGCGCACCCGCGTTGCGGGGCCCCTCGGCGGGGCACGTGCTGCTCGGCAACGCCGTGCTCTACGGCGCCACGGCGGGACGTCTGCTCGCCGCCGGCTGCGCCGGGGAACGCTTCGCGGTGCGGAATTCGGGGGCCAGCGCCGTGATCGAGGGCGTCGGCAACCACGGCTGCGAGTACATGACCGGGGGCACGGTGGTCGTCCTGGGGTCCACCGGGCAGAACTTCGCGGCCGGGATGACCGGTGGGGAAGCCTTCGTCCTCGACCTGGACCGCCAGCGGCTCAACGGGCAGCTGGTGGATGTCACCAGCCTGCTGCCGGCCGACCTGGACCGGCTCTGGGGCCTGGTGGCCGCGCACGCCGAACAGACGGGCAGCGCCCGCAGCCGGGAACTGCTCGGCGCCTGGGCCAGCACGGTGGGGCGGATCTCGCGCGTGGCGCCCAGGGGCGAGGTGCGGAAGATCTCCTCGGAGGAGGAGGGGGCCATGAGCGCCGATTGACGGGTCGGCGGCGCGCGACGGGCGTGGTCCGCCCGAGCGCCGCGCGGGGCGAAGGGCGCATCCGCCGCCGCGACATCCACGCGGTGGCGGGGCGCGACGAGCACACCGGAACGACGGCCCGCCGGGGCGGACAGACCGTGTGCTCCCAGGGTGCGGGCGGTGTGCGCGGTGACCCCCAGGCCTTGGGTCAAGGGGCGTGACCACCGTCACCGCGGCCGAGGCCGCAGTGACGGACAATGGATCCTGTGCACCAGAGCTGTGGGAAGGGGAGCGGAGCGCATGATCTTTGTCATCACGGAGCCATGCATCGGCGTCAAGGACGCGTCCTGTGTCGAGGTCTGCCCCGTGAACTGCATCCACGAGGGCGAAGACCAGTACTACATTGACCCAGAGGAGTGCATCGGCTGCAGCGCCTGTGCCACCGTGTGCCCTGTCAACGCGATCTATGACGAGGACGAGGTCCCAGGGCAGTGGACGTCCTACATCGCCAAGAACGCGGAGTTCTTCAAGAAGTGAAGGGCGTGGGCGCCGGGCCTGGAGAGGGACCGGCGAGCCGCTCCGGCGGACTGCCGCGCGTGCCAGCGATACAACCAGGCCACCAGGGCCTTGAGCCGCCGCGCCGGTGAGCCGACCAGCTCGCGTGAGAAGAACGTGGAGAAGCCCTCCTGCGTGCCCAGCACCGCCACCATGCCGCTCAGATGCATCACCACCGGCGTGAAGGTCCTGCTCCTCTCCGGTGACGCCCGGCGGTCGCTCGTCCTGGCGGGTCGTCGGCCGGGCCCGCACCTCGGCCCAGGGGCGACCAGACTCCCTGCGCCGTCAACCCCACCGAGACGCAGAGACCGCCCGCCGCGCGGTCGTCTGGAGCGCCTTCCTCGGGGCGTTCTTCGCCTGCATGCTCGCCGATGTCCTTGGCGTGCCCGCCGGCCGTGCGGTTGGGACCAGCGGGACCCCGGCAGGGATCCTGCGGGCCGCCATGGGCCCCCTCAGCATCCCAGCGCGGGCCGCGGTCGTGGTGGGAAGCCTGACGGCGAACGTCCTCAACGTATACACCGGCGCCATCTCCACCCTGTCGCTCGGCATCCGCATCCCGCACACGTGGATGGCCGTGTTGTTCGCGCTGGCGGGGGGCGCGCTCTCCTGGATCGCGGCGGGAGGCTTCTCGCGCAACTTCGAGGACTTCCTGCTGCTGATCTCGTACTGGGTAGCGCCCTGGATCGGCGTGGTGCTGGCCTGGAGCATCGTCCATCCCCGTCTGCCCGCCCAGGGACCCGCCATCCGGAGGCGGCTGCTCTGGGCCTTCGTGGTCGGCGTGCTGACCACCATTCCCTTCATGAACCAGACCCTGTATGAGGGGCCGCTCGCCCGGTGGCCCGACGGCGCCCACATCGGCTACTGGGTCGCCTTCGCCGTGGCCTTCGTCTGGGCCCAGGCGGTGCCGCGCGCAAAGGAGCCCGAAGCGCGGGCGCACTTGGACTGAGCGGAACACCGTGGTCGGCCCTGGGAGGACGCCCGCCCGAACGGCCCCGCGCTGCCCCCGAGGGCCGCGAACCTCCCTGGACCCGTGAAGCGGCTGGCGGCGGAGCCAGGGACCCGGACACAGCGCGGCTTGTCGTCACACCGCCAGCCAAGCCTGGAGTTTGCCGGGGTCGATCAGGAGCAGGCCGTCGTCGGTCCAGCGCACCGCGCCGCTTTCCCGCAACTGCCCGATCGCCCGGGTGACCGTCTCGCGGGAGACACCCGTGAGTTGGCCGAGCTCGCGGTGCGTCAGGGGCAGGTCGACCTTGAAGCAGCCCTCGGCGTCCTTGGTGCCGTGTTCGCGTGCGAATTGGATCAGCGCCGCCACGACACGCCCCGTGGCGCTGCGCAGGGCGAGGTCATAAATGCGCTCCTGGGCCCAGAGGAGCCGGCGGGCCAACTGCTGCAGGAAGGTCCAGGCCAGATCCCCGTGCTGCTGGGCCAGCCTGGCGAGATCGGCGTTGCGAATGCTGCCGATGGTACTGTCCACCACCGTCTGCGCGGATGCGGGGTAGGGCTGGCCGATGACGAAGCAGACGACGGCCAACAGCCCTCCCCGCTCCAGGAGCTGCAGGGTCTGTTCGTGGCCCCCCGGGGTGTCGCGAAAGACCCGCACCCGGCCCTCCATGACAAAATGGAAGCTTTCGGCGGGTTCGTCCTCCGCGAAGACGAACATGTTGCGGCGGTAATGGCGCACGCTGGTCGCCGCCGCCACGGACTCGAGCGCCGCGGGCGAAAGCGAGGCAAACAGCGGGATCTCCGCCAGGATGGCCGGGTCGCAGGCCAAGCGCAAACCCCTCCCCTCATGTGCACCGAACGAGGCGGCGCCCGGCTGTGTCCCGCGGCGCAACGGGCGGGAGCCTGCCGCGGATCCACCGTCATCCGCGGCTAGGCGGAGCCTGCCTCGGCCCTGGCGGCCAGGAAAGCCTGCTCCATGCGCTGCAACAGCGGCGGCAACGGGACGCCCGCGACCACCAGGGTCAGAAGCACGATCTCGTTCTCCTTGCGGGCGTGGAGCCGGAAGAGCGCCGCGGCCGCGACCGCCTGCAGCGCGGCGCGGGCGCGCAGACCACTCGACAGCTCCCCGTCCTCCCGCGCGGTGCCT
>JAKAUG010000126.1:0-2136 GCA_021827805.1 Bacillota bacterium
TTGGTCGCCTCCGCGCTGGAGGAGACCGGATACGTACAGTATGCGGCGGGGCTCCCCGGCGGCGGCGAACGCGTGCGCACACTGCAGTGGATGGTGGACCGCTGCCGGCAGGCTGACCGGCTGGCCTACGCGGACCTGGGCCAGGTCCTGGAGTTCCTGGAGCGGTCGGGCGCGTCGCAGACGGTCGCAGAGGCCGAGGCCACGGCCGGGAACGCGGTGCGGCTGTTGACGGTCCACGGCAGCAAGGGCCTGGAGTTCCCCATGGTGGTCGTGGCGGGGCTGGGCAGGTCCCGCTCACACCGGGATCTGGAGGGAGACGTGCTTGCGCACCGGGAGCTGGGTCTGGGAGCGCGTGCCGTGGACCCGGAGCGTCGCCTGCGGTGGGCCACGGTGCGCCGGGAGGCCGTACGGGCACGCCTGGACGCGGATGGCAGAGCCGAGGAACTGCGGGTGCTCTATGTGGCGCTGACGAGGGCCCGAGAGCGCCTCGCCCTCGTCGGCACCGTACCCCTGGCGGAGAGTGCCGGCCGCTGGCTGGGCCTCGCCGGCACCACCGCGGAGTTGACCACGGGCTCCAAACCCCTGGACCGGCTTGGTCCGCTCCTCGCCGCGCACCCGGATGTGGCCGCCCCGCTGGCCGCCCTCTCGGGCGACGCACCGGCCGCACGCGGCCCGGGGTTCGGCTGCCGCTGGGAGGTGCACCTGGGCGCCCCCGCCACGGCGGAGGGTATCGCCACCCCCGAAGCCGTTGCCGCCACCCCGTGCCCCGAGGTGCTGGAGCGCCTGGAGGCCGAGTCCTCCTGGCGCTATCCCGGGCATGGGGTCGCTCGCATTGCCGCGAAGGTGGCGGTTGGCGATCTGGCCCGCTCGGAGGCGGCCGATCCAGAGGCCGAGCCCGTGCTGGCCCCTCCGGCGCCACTGGGGCAGCCCCGGTTTGCGCGCGGGGTGGCCACGCCGACGGAGCGGGGCAGCGCCGTGCACCTGGCGCTCGCGCACCAGGATCTCGACGCTCCCTGCGACCAGGACGCCGTGGCGGACTGTTTGGCCCGCCTGGTGCGGGAACAGCTGCTGGATGCCAGGCTGGCCTCCGCGGTACCCCTGGCCAGCCTGGCCGCCTTCTGGCAGACTGCGCTCGGGCAGCGGCTGGTCGGACGGCGGCACGGGGAGGGCTGCACCGGGAGGTGCCCTTCGGCCTGAGCGTCCCCGCGTCCGAGATCCCCGGCGGGGCTGAGGCGCCTTCCGGGGAGTGGGTCCTGGTGCAGGGCGTGATCGATGTCGTGGCGCTGGAGGACAATGGGCTGCTGTTGGTGGACTACAAGACGGATCGTCTGGCGCGCCCGGGCGATCTGGCCCAGGCGGTGCGGCGGCACAGCCAGCAACTGGTCTGGTACACGCGCGCGGCCCGCGCCATCTGGGATCTGCCGGTGACCGAGGCGTGGTTGGTCTTCTTGTCTCGGGGGCGCCAGATCGCCGTGCCGCTCCCGTCCGAGACGGACAGCCGCCCGGGATGAGGCGCCATCCCGGGGATCCAGGTGGCCATGCGTCCGGGGCCGCCAGGTCTGGAACAGGGGGGATGGGCAGTTGCGGTTGGACCTCCAGGGTCAGCGCGCCCTGGTGACGGGGGGCAGCACCGGGATCGGGCGGGCCACAGCGGTGGCCCTGGCCGAGGCGGGCGCGGATGTGGTCATCCACTATCACCGGTCCGCAAACGAAGCCGCGTCCGTGGTGGAGGGCATCCGGCGCCAGGGGAGGCGGGGCCTGGCCGTGCAGGCGGACTTCACCCGCGCGGCCGAGGTCGGGCGCACCGTGGCCGCCGCCGCCGAGGAACTGGGCGCGCTGGACATCCTGATCAACAACGCCGGCTCCCTCATCGAGCGCGTCCCGCTGGCCGAGATGTCCGACGCTCTGTGGGAGGACGTGCTGGCGCTCAACCTCTCGAGCGTGTTCTACGCCTGCCGGGCGGCTCTGCCCCACCTGGCCCCGGGGGCTCGGATCGTGAACGTGACCTCCATCGCCGCCCACACCGGAGGGGGATCCCACTCCTTCGCCTACGCGGCGGCCAAGGGAGGCGTCCTCTCCCTCACCAGGGGCCTGGCCCGCGAGGTGGCGGACCGCGGCATCCGGGTGAACGCCCTC
>JAKAUG010000126.1:2146-9672 GCA_021827805.1 Bacillota bacterium
CCAGGGCAAGGGCTCGGTCATCAACACGGCCTCGTTCGTGGCCGTGTTGGGCGCCGCCACCTCGCAGGTCTCCTACACCGCCTCCAAGGGCGGCGTGCTGGCCATGAGCCGTGAGCTCGGCGTGCAGTTCGCCCGCGAGGGAATCCGGGTGAACGCCCTCAGCCCCGGCACGATCATGACCCCGTTCCATGAACGCTTCAGCACCCCCGAACGTCTGGAGGGCATCCGGCGCCAGATCCCCCTGGGGCGCCTGGGAACGGCCGAGGACTGCGCAGGGGCGGTGCTGTATCTGGTGTCCGCGCTGTCCGCATACGTCACGGGCGAGGTGCTGGAGGTCAACGGCGGCCAGCACTTCGCATAACTGCACCAACCGGCCGCGGGCCATCGCGGCGAGGAGGGATGGGTCGATGCCCGGTCGCGCGCTTCTGCTGGGTGGCATGACCACGGCGTATCACCAATTCTGGATCAACGGACCGGCCCTGCGGGACATTCTGGAGCACCATGGTTTCCAGACCTACCTGAGCGAAGATCTGGAGGTACTGGCCTCCCCCGGGCTCGGCAACTACAATCTGGTCGTCAACCTCACCACGGGGCGCGATCTCTCTGCCGCGCAGGAGGCTGGCCTCTTGGGCTGGCTCCGCTCAGGCCGGGGCCTGGTGGGGATCCACA
Organism: Bacillota bacterium; assembly: GCA_021827805.1. Taxonomy (GTDB): domain Bacteria; phylum Bacillota; class Sulfobacillia; order RBS10-35; family JAJYVN01; genus JAJZWQ01. Next base: position 2,816 of record JAKAUG010000126.1, read on the forward strand.
ACGCCGCCGACACCTTCAAGAACTCCAGTGCCTACATCTCCGCCCTCGGCGGCAAGTTCATCACCCATCCGGCGCAGCTGGACATCGAGGTCCAATACAGCGCCCCCGCGCACCCTGTGGTGGCGGGCCTCCCGCCCCTGACGGTGCACGACGAGCTGTATCTGCTGGAGTGGGACCCCTCGCGCGTGCAGCTCCTGGCCAGAACCACCAGCCATGATCCGGGGGGCACGCCGCTCTGCTGGCTGCGCGACGAGGGCCAGGGCCGCGTGTTCTATCTGTCCCTGGGCCACAACAGGAGCACCTACGACGACCCGACCTTCCGGGAGTGGGTGGGCCGCGGCGCACGCTGGGCGGCCGGAGAACTCTGAGCGAAGCCCGAGGCGCAGCACGCCCGCCGCCGACGGCTGAAGGCGGCGGGGTGCTGCGCCGCCCTCAGGGCCGCTGGGATCCCACGAGCCTGGGTCAACAGAGCCGGTCTTGCCCAACAAACCCGGACATCCGGTGTTTGGTGCCGCCCCACTCCGGCTTGCGCCGGTTGCCCCTGGTTCCCTGCCCACCACCCAGCAGGGAGTCGATCCCGTACCGAGGGACGCGGGGCCGGACAGACCAGGGGGAATTGTTCCGCGCCTCTCGCGGCAAGCCGTTTGCGTCTCACGCGGACCCCACACCAGCCGCACCGCCGGCCGTTCCTCCCGCGAGCGGCACACCTCGCGCCCGCGGTCCATCAGGTCGGTCCACGGTCCGCCCCGCGCCCGGACGAGGCCCTCAGCGCGCTGCGCACATGCGTCCGGAGCGGCTGGCAGGGCTCCGGGGCGCCGGTCTGCCGCAGGCGAACCATGCGCGCGCCATTGTGGTCGAGAACGGGGAGGTGCCCCCTCCCGTTTGCGGGGGCTCCTTCCGTTCCCGGCCCGCAGGCGAGTGGTCGTCCACGCCGTACTTTCCCCCACATGCGTTCCGGGCTTTGGGCGAACCACCGCGTTGGGGGCGAGGCGGCATGGCCGCCCTCCCCAGCCAGCGAAGGGGGGGCACCAGTGGACGAGATCCTGGTCCGACCGCGCGCAGCGTGCCAGACCATGCAGGGCTTTGGCGCCTCGGGCGCCTGGTGGGCGCACCACGTGGGCCTCTGGCCGGACACCGACCTGGAACGGGTCCTGCGCCTGCTCTTTGACGCGCGGACGGGCATCGGGCTTTCCGTTTACCGCTACAACATCGGCGCCGGGGGCGGGGAGGAGATCCGGGACCCCTGGCGCAGGGCGGAAACGTTCCTGGTCCGTCCGGGGGTCTACGACTGGAGCCGCGACGCCGGTGGACGCCGCGTGCTGCGCGCCGCCTGCGCGCTGGGAGTCCCAAACCTCATCGCCTTCGCCAACAGCCCACCGGCTGCCCTGACCATCTCAGGACTGGCCAGCGGCGGCCCCCAGGGAGCGTCGAACCTGGCACCGGACGCCAACCGGGCCTATGCCCAGTACCTGGTGGATGTTCTCACACGCCTGCGGCGGGTCGAGGGGGTACCGGTGGGCTGGATCAGTCCCATCAACGAACCGCAGTGGGACTGGAATCCCGGCAAGGGCCAGGAGGGGTGCCACTGGGAGGTGGACGAGGGCGTGGCCCTGCTGCGCGAAGTCGTGACCTCCCTCTCCCGGGCGGGCCTTGGTGTGCGGGTCTCCGCACCGGAATGCGGGGACTGGAAGAGCTGCACACCGTGGCTCGAGGCCCTGGAGGCTGAGCCGTGGGCGGCTGGCGCGCTGCCGCACCTGGCCCTGCACTCCTACTGGTCGCGACGCGAGGACCGCGTCGCCGTGGCGGACTGGATGGCGAGCCGCTCCCGCACGCTGCCCCTCTGGATGTCCGAGTGGTGCGAGATGCGCCCCGGACGTGACATGGGCATGGACTCGGCCCTCGTTCTGGCCCAGACCGTCCATGACGACCTCGTCCTGGGAGGGGTGACCTCCTGGCAATACTGGATCGGGGTGTCCAAGTACGATTACCGCGACGGGCTGCTCTACGTGGACGAGTCATCGCGCGCGGTCCTGCCGACCAAGCGTCTGTGGGCTCTCGGGAATTTCAGCCGCTTTGTGCGACCCGGTGCCGTGCGTCTGGAGGCCGATTGCACCCACCCCGAGGTGAGGGCGATGGCCTTCTCCGAGGCCCGTGGCGCCCACCTGGTCCTTGTGGCCATCAACCTCGCCCAGCAGGACATCGCGCTTGGCCTCCGGACGTACGGCAAAGCAGACCTGCATCCGCTTGAGGCTTGGGTGACCTCGGAGGAACACGATCTCGCCGCCGTGGCGGTGGGCCGAGGCCCGGTGCGCCTCGCCGGACGCAGCGTCACCACGGTGCTGTTGACGGCAGTGTGACGCGGGTTGCGGGAAGGGCCTCCCGGATCCCCCGGAAGGCCCTTCCCCGGTCCGGTCGCAGCCCGTCTCCTGGCCCCAGGCGCCTGCGCGGGCCCTCCCGCGGGGAGCATCGGGCCCAGCTGGCGTGGACAGACAGCGCGGCAAGGCCCCGAGCCCCCGGAGCCACACTCCTGGGGCCCAGGGCCGATCGGGAGCACCCGTGCGCAACGCCTGCGCGCGGGTGCTCACTCCTCAAGCTTGACGGTCTCTCCAACGTGCATCCGCCGCAGCAGGGCCAGGAGGCTGCCAATCACCAGGGCGAAGAGGATGCCCAGCACCGCGGAAACCTGCCAGAGGGCGGCGCCCGGACCAGCCGTGGCGAACGGAGGCGCGTCCGGACCCGTGAACGCCGGTTGGAAGAGCGGCAGGAAGAGCGCGGCCGCCACCAGACCTGTGACCACGCCGGACGCCGCCCCAGTCACGACCAGCAGCCCCTGTTCCAGGGCCACCGTGCCCACCACCGAGGACCACTCGAGCCCCAGCGCCCGCAGCAGCCCGAGCTGGCTGAGCTGGCCGCGCAGCAGCAGCCCCGCATACAGCAGGTATCCAGCGGTCGTGATCGCCAGAGCCACGAGGAACCCGATCGTGAGCACGCCGCTCTGGCCCGCCCACTCTGGCGTGGCCAGGGCGGCGGCCTCCTCGCTCGCGGCCACATCGGACACGCTGGTGAAGAGCCCGTAGTTCTCAAGGCCCTGCTGGATCGCCGTGGGATTGGCGCCGTGATCCAGCTGCATCAGCACATCCCGGGAGCCCAGACACGGATTGGCGCCGCACGTCAGATTGAGCAGGTCGTTGGCCGCGCTCTGCGTCGTGATGACGAAAGCGTTGGTGACCTGGGCACCCGGCAGGCCGGGAATCGTGCCCACCGCGTTGAAGGAGCCGCCGCCACCGCCCGCTGGCGCCAGGTTGAGCACGGAGCCCCGGGTCATCTGGGCCAGGTCCGGGGACAGGAGCGCGGCATTGGGCGTGGACTCCAGGGCCCGGAGGTAGTGGGCTTCCGAGCGCGGGGCCCAGGCGGAATCCCACCAGGCAACCCGGGCGTAAGCCTGGGGGTTGATCGTGACCAGGGTCACCTTGGTCGGAGACAGCCCCGGCTGGGTGAGGGTGACAGGCAACTCGTCGATCTCCGCGGCGTCGGCCACCCCGGGCACCTTCAGGTTGAGGGAGAAGGGCGGCAGGGGCCGCACCGCGCCCTGGGGCAGCACGGGGTCCACGTTGTCGTAGGTCTGGCAGACGCCGACCGCCGTCTGCATCGTCGTGCAGGGAGACACCTGCTCCAGTCGCAGCGGAGCGCCCACACGGAAGCGCACGGCGGCGGTGAGGTTGTTGTCCAGCGTGCGGGCGGCGGCCGCGCTATACATGCCGAGCGCCCCGGTGAAGGACAGCAGCAGCAGGACCGGGGCGAACTGGGCCGGCAACCGGCCGATACGGCGGAGCGGCAGGACCGCGGCCGGCTTGAGCCAGGCCCCGAACGCCGCGTCCAGGTTCCGCAGCAGCCAGCCCACGAAGCGCACCGCGAGCAGCCCGCCAACCACCAGAAAGGCCGCGGGCAGCAGATACAGGGCCGGATCGCCGATAATCGCGGAGACCCCGCCGCCGCCCAGGGTGACGTGGCGGAAGATCAGCCACATCACGATGAGCACCAGCAGGGCCACGCCGTCCAGGTAGGAACGTTGCCACAGGGGCTGCTCCACGGTGCGGGAGGCGCGCAGCCGGGCCGCCACGATGGAGCGGGACAGCGCGGCCAGCGCCGGCACCAGCGCCGCCGCGACGGCCAGGGCCGCCGCAACCGCGGAATACACGAAATCCACCCCGGCGATGTGCACCGGCAGCGGTGGCCGCGGGGTGAAGTGCAAGAAGCCCGTGGCCGCACCCATGGCGCGGGCGAAGAACATGGCGGGAAGCGGCGCGATCAGAGCCATGGGCAGGGCGAGCAGGATCCATTCCACGAGGTACAGCAGCAGTACGTGACGAGAGTTGGCCCCGCGACTGGAGTACACGGCGATCTCCGAGGCCTCGGCGCCGACGATCAGGCTCGCGGTGATCGCCACGAAATAGAGCACCATGGCCAGCACGGGGATGCTCACCAGGCGGAGCAGCGCGGCCAGCGTGCTCTCACGCGCGGTGAAACCCTGCAACTGAGAGAACGGGGAGGCATCCAGCCGCGCATTCGACGAGATGTTTGTCAAGTGCTGCGCCAGATCCTGCATGGCGGCGATGGCCGCGGGCACCGACTGGGCGTTCAGGCCGCCGAGATTCAGCACGCTGTACCAGGCAGCCTCCTGCAGGGGCAGCTTGCGCTCTTGCACCGTCAGCTTCTGCAGCACGGAGGGTGTCGTGAACAGGTCATGGTCGAAGTACATGTAGGGCCAGTACGACCCGCCCGGATGCAGCTCGTTGAACACCCCGACGATGCGCACCGTGACAGGGGTGCCGCCCAGACCGCCGTTCATGCGATACATGTGGCCCAGTTGGAGGCCGTTGCGCGTCATGGTCTGGTCCGTGGCGATCACGGGGATGGTGCCGTGCGCCCCGGGCGCCCCGGGCAGGGTGCCCCGCTCGAGCGTGACGTGGGGCGCCATGTTGCTGATGGCATCCAGGGAGAGATACTGCACCTGGGCCGTGGGGTTGTTCACCTGCTGCACATCCACGGTGTCCATGGGACTGGTGGTCAGATACGAAACCAGCGGGGTGGAGGTGAGGTGCTCGCTCCGGCCGACGCCCGCGGCCGCGGCCTGAAGTTGCTGCAGGGTCTGCGGCTGGTAGCCGTAGCCTCCCCCCGGAAAGAACGAAATGAGCACGGCGCCCGCGGGACGTCCGTTGTGGGGCTGCAGCCCCGACTGCAGCACCCGCGTCAGCGAGCCCACGGTGTAGATCGGCACCGTGGCCGCCACGGCGGAGGCCAGCAGAATACCCGTCGCGAGGCCCGCCAGCCGTCCCGCGGAGGCGCGGAACCGCCGCACGGCGAGTGCGGCGAAACCGAGGATGGAGAACGCCGCCCGCGGAGCGGCGGACGGGGTCCGCACCGGGCGCGGACTGCCCGCGGCGGCCGGGATGGAGGTGTCCGCGGGGGTGGCGGCCTCGCGCACGGAGGCTCCGCCGCAACGCTCCTTCAGGCGCCGGAGCGTCTCAGCGTCCGCCTCGACCCTGCCCAGGGCCGGATCCCGGCGGAGCACCACCAGGCCCAGGGCGGCCACCAGGGCCGCCAGCGCGAGTCCCCACCAGGGCCGTTCAAACGGAAGCTGCAGCACCGCGGTACCCTGGATCCGCACGGCGGGCCAGAACAGGGCCGAGGCCAGTGAGCCCGCGGCGATGCCCACCACGCCGCCTGCCCAGGCCTGGATGCGCCCGAGCAGCCGCTCGGCCATCTCCGTCTCCGTCTGCGCGGCCAGCGCGGCCCGGGCCTCGTCCCGTGGCCAGGCGTCCGGGTCCGCCGCGGCCCGCCCCCAGCGTGGCCACGCCAGGTACACCACGGCGGCCAGGAGCGGCACGACGAGCAGCGCCAGCACCCCGGCGCCACCCAGCCCCGCATGGGCGCGTTCCACCCCGCGGATCTCGACCCCCTTTGCCCGCATCGCCTTCACGACGCTGTTCACGTGCGCTCCCGGCGCCAGGCGCAACAGCACCACGCCGACCAACCCACGATTGCCGTATTGCCCCGAACTCTGTACGGCCATGGCCATTCCCTGCCAGCGCACGACGGCCCACGGCAGCTGCCCAGGGGCCACGCCCGGCCAGGACGGCACCACCGCGACGACGCGCAGGAAGTGCTGCAGGCGCGTGGAGATGCGGTCACCGACGTGGACGCCGAGGTCCTGCGCCAGGGTGGTGGACAGGATCACGCCGTTGTCCTGCGCGGCCAACGCCGCCAGGTCCCGCGGGCCTGATGGCAGTCCGTGCCAGCTTGCCACCCGGCCGAACGACGAGGGCGTGACGCCGTAGAAGGTGACCTGCTGGAGGCCCCCGATGGAGCCGATCAGGTCGTTGGTCTCCACCAGCGCCGTGCCTGCCGTGACGCCGGGCAACGGTGCCGTAACGTTGGACGGTTGTGGGAGCGGCATGTCCTGGGGCAACGGGCATGGAGAGCAGGGAGCAGGCCAGAACACGGTGACCCGGAGATCGGCGCCCACGGTGCTCGCCTGCGTCGCCCGGTTGCTGCCGGCCACGGCCAGGGTGCCCAGCGCCAGAAAGACGACGACACCCGCCGCGCACGAGGAGACGAGCACAGAGGCCTGCGGTCGCCGGGTGCGCGCAAGCGCTCCCAGGGCGATCGAGGCCGCGCCCGGGAGATCCCGGCCGGCGAGGATGCGGGCCGCGACCGTGCGGGCCAGGCGCCCGGCCAGGCTGGCCACAGCCCAGAGCAGCAGCACAGAGCCCCACTGCATCAGGGGCAGGAGCCCGAATCCGCCGCCAGCGCCGCCGGACACATAGCTCTGGGCCGCCAGCGCAAGCAGCACGGCC
>JAKAUG010000253.1 GCA_021827805.1 Bacillota bacterium
TTGTACGGTCTGCTGCTCTTCGTCGCACTCTGGATGCGCGTTGCGCCCACCCTGCACCTGGACACCGCACCGGCGTATCCGGTGATGCTCTATTGGGTCAACCTATTCCAGGCAGTCATGCTGCCGGTGCTGGCCGTGGGGCAGAGCGTGCTTTCGCGGGCGGGAGAGCGGCGTCAGCAGCACGAGGCAGAGGTCGTGGACCGTCTGGACCATCTGACGCACCGTATTCTGGATCTGGAGGAGGCGCACTCCGCGCTGCGCCGGGTCCGCGGTGAGCACCACGAGGCCGTGATGCGGGAGCTGGGGGCGATCGCCGCGCGCCTGCCCGGATCCGGCGACCCGGTCCCAGGCCAGAGCTGACCGCGCCCCGGCCAGGGGATACGGGCGGGAAGTGGCACGCAGGGGTGGAACCCCCTGCGTGCCGCCTCCGTCGTGGTGCCACTAACTCGAGGTCGGTGGACTGGGCGGGGCCGCCAGGGACTGGGTGGCCGGAACTCCGCTCACCACCAGCCAGGCCCGGTCCACGGTGAACGGCGTGGCCTGTCCCTGAGACTGGCTCGTGACGCGAAAGTCGGCGTTGCCGTTCTCCTTACCGACGCCCGGGTCACCCTTGGCAAAGTTGATGTCCGTCATGGTGAAGGATCCGACCAACCACTGCTTGGTGCCCCCGGTGACGTAGATGTCCGGGGAGGCGTCATAGGCACCGCTGACTGGACCAGCCGTGTTCGTGCCGCTGTATTGCAGCGTCAGGGGCACGCCGGCGATGCTGTCGTCATACTCCAGACAGAGCATGACGTTCTTGGTGCCGGCTGGCACGACGCCACCGGCCGTCAAGTACAGCTCCAGGTAGCTGTAGTACTTCCCGTCGGGGCCCTGACCAGGCATCACCGCGATGCCGTGACGGCCGTCCACCGTCTGGGCGATGAAGGCCCCGTCCTGTCCGGGCTGGTTGTAGTTGATCGGCGTCAGCCCGGTGGCGGTGGTGGCCGAGGGCCAGTCGGCCTTGTTCAGGTCGACCTCGAGACCGGTCTTGGCGGCGGGCACCTTGCTGCAGAGCGAACTGGCGCCCTTGGCCAGGACCACGGGTGGGGCTGTGGGCGAGCTGGTCGTGCCGGAGGACTGGGAGGAGCGCTGGGCGCTCGATCCCGGCGCGGCGTTCGGGGAACCGCAGGCCATGAGGATGAGTGCGGACGCAAACAGCGCCAGAGCGGTGGAGATGCCGCGCCCGGCGCGGAAGCCCACGATCCGTAGCATGCGCGTCACTCCCTATGCGAGGTGGCCCGTGCCCCTGCCGCGGGCGGCGAAAGGCCGATGCCGGAAGGGGCGACGGGATCTGGGGCCCTGATCACCACCCAATCCGGGATCCCGGCTGGGCCCGCCATCGCCGCGTGCCGCGCGGCCCCGCCCGCGGGGATGGCCGCCGCTGCGCGGTCGGGTGCGGACTCCCCCGGGGTCCTGCTCAGCACCTCCCTTCCTGGTGTTCGATGGGATTCGGGAGGCAGCGGGACCTTCCTTCGCGAGCCATGCGGTGGGCACGGTGCGTATTGCGTGAGCGATCCGCGCCCAACTTCACATTACGCGGGGGTTTGCAATAAAGCCCAATGCCTGAGTGGCCACCCTGGGCGAGTTCAGCGCCCGCCCGGTCCAGCAATGCCCGCGGGACGCCCAGGGCCGTCGCAAGGGCGGGCGGTGCGGCAGTGAGCTGTGGGACGAGGAACCGTCTCGCCTCGGCAGGCTCCCGGCGATCCCCCGCAGCCGGCGGTTCGCGCGGGTGGACAAGACCCTGCTGGTGACCCATGCGGGTGCGCGGCACTCGGTTCCCGGCGCCTATACCCAGAAGGCGTTGACGCTGCGCGTGTTCTGGGACCGCGTGGAGATCACCGACCAGGAGCGGACGGTGGCGGTCCACGCGCGGCGGAGCACCACCCGCCGGTGCTGGCACGCAAGCCGCGGGCGGTGGAGCACGCGGCCGTGATTGAGCACGGGGCTCCCGAGATCGCGCGCCACCGGGACGGGTTTCTGGCAAGACGGCCAGAGGCCCCTAGCCCGGACTCGGCAGGGGCATGGCCAGGAGGGTGTCGCTGTCTCGGCCCCCGCCGACGAGCAGTGTCCGGCCCACGATGGTCGGGCCGGCCGTGATGCAGGGGATGAGGATGCCCGTGTTCTCGGAGAAGGTGCCAACGGCGCGGCTGGCGCGCAGGGAGCCCGTCCGGGCGTCCAGGATCAGCAGATGCGTGTCGCTGGTGGCATACACCAGGCCGTCCGCGACCACGGGCGCGTTGCGCACGGCCTGTCCCGCGGGCAAGAGTGAGGACCAGAGCACGGCACCGCTGGACGGATCCAGGGCCCACAGACGGCCCACGCCCGGACTGCCGACGTAGAGCACACCGTTTGCCAGGGTGGAGATTCCGGCCTCCTCGCCCCCGTGGGCGTCCATCTCCCCCTGCCCCAGGGCGCGCTGCACCACGTTGAAGCGGTCCACGCCGAGCGTCCGCGTCCAGAGGACGCCGCCGTCGCTGGTGCGGATGGCCATCTCCACGACGCGTTTGGTCAGCTTGCCCTCGGGAACCTGAACATAGGCCACCCCGTTCGCGATGGCGGGGCTGACGTCGTCGGCCCCGCTCGATACCCCCGGGAGGGGAAGGCGCCAGGCGACCGACCGCGTGGCGACGTTGACCCCCACGAAGACGTAGGGCAGGGCTCCGCCGAAGACCGCCACGTTCCCATCCAGGGTCGGGGAGGACATGCTGACGTACGAGCCGACGGGCAGTTGCCAGAGCACGTGGCCCGTCTGGGCGTCCACGGCGTAGAAGACCTTGCCGCCGCCCACGGCATACAGCACGCCGTCCCGGTAGGTCGGCGTCGGCATCGTGCCGCCCAGCGTGGGCACCTGCCAGACCACCTGTCCGGTGGCGGCATCCAGGGCATAGAGCGAACTCTGGCCTGTCCCGCGTACCAACTGGCCCGAGGGCGTGTGCGCCATGCCCTTGTTGCCGGAGGCCACGAACACCAGGCCGGCGACCACCAGGGGCTGGCTCATGATCTGGTTGTCGCTCCCGAACGACCACCGCAGGGCCCCACTGCCAAGGTCGACGGCATAGACGCAGCCGTCCATGGAGCCAAAGAAGGCGGTCGCGGCCGAGACCGCCGGGGGAGTGATGATGGTTCCATGGGCGGTGAACTGCCAGTGGATGGCGGGGGAGGAGCCGCGCCCGGCTGGATCCGATAGGACCTCATTGTGCAGCGGTCCACCGAGGAAGCTCGTCCAGGCGTCCGGGCCAGCGCCGGGACCCGCTGGCAGAGCACCCGCGGACCCGGCCGCCCTTGGGGTGGCGCAGTTCGGTCCGGGGTAGTCGTAGGGCCCCGCGCGCAGTCGGTGTTCGAGAACGGCGAGATCGGCGCCGGCCGCCACGATGAGGCCCAGCGCGATCGCGGCGATCCAGGCGGCAGGTGTGTGCGGGGCATGCAGCGAGAACTTCAGGACGGCGTCCACTCCTTCGCGGGGCCGCCCGGGCCCCCCGTGGAAGCCCCTGGGGCCGGCAGCGGCGGTGCCGCGTGGTGTACGGAAAGATCGCGGGCAGGCCCCGCGCCGGAGGGTGGCCGCGCCTACCCAAGGCGTCCGCCACGCAGCATCAGCCTACGGTCTGATCTTGAGGATGCGGTCAATGTGTCATGAACAGAATGTGAACTGAACACCACGCGATGGCTGGATGATGGCTGCCTGGGCCCGGGCTGGGTGCCCCCGCCGGTCGTTGTCTGCCCGCTCGCGGGGGTTGCCGGCCCACCCCGGTGTGCCCCGGGGGGCGTTGCCCCGGAGCGCTCAGGAGGGTTGCGCCGCCTGCCGCGAGGCCCAGAAGGCCGAGAGGGGGACGGTGCCGGGATCCGCCGCGTGGCCAAGCAGCGGAAGGTCCAGCCCGTCCTCGATGGTGGCGAGAAGGGAATAGTGGTTGTACGGCGTGGCCACCCGGAGCCCCGCGGGGATGCCGGGGCCCAGCACCAGGGTCAGGACGTGGCCTCCACCGGAGCCGAAGCCGCAGCAGCCACGGTTGTCCCCGCCACCGGCCTCGTCCCAGGTGATGAACAGCACCCCGCCGGAGCGCCAGGCCGGACTGGCCAGGATCTGCGGGACGAAGCTCCTGAGCCAGGTGTCGCCCTCCGCTGGCGCGCAGTCGTGCATGTCGTGGCAGAGGTTGGGCGTGATCCAGACGAGACGGGGCACCTGGCCGGAGGGCAGCGCCGCGGTCAGGCTCGGCAGCGGCTGGATGTGACCGCACAGGGCGTGGCTCGCGCGAATGTCCAGATAGTAGCGGAAGGGATCGTGTTTGCCGGCGTATTGCCCCAGGGGCCACATGGGGCCGAGAAAGCATGGCGATGGCAGGCCGTCCATGTAAGCGCCCCAGGTCACCCCGGCGGCGGAGGCCTCGGCCCCGAGGTTGTTCGTGTTCTGGAAGCAGCTCCAACAGTCGCTGTGCACCCAGGTGTGCCCGCTCGTCAGGGCCAGGTAGTTGGGGAGGCTGGGATGGGTGACGGCGAAGTAGGCGGTCGCCGTGCCTCCCCGGGCTGACAGCGAGGCGATGTACGGGAGTTGACGCGCCTGGTCGGCACCCAGGTTCTCCATCACGATCAGAAAGACGTGTGTGAAGGCCGGCACCCCCGCGCGAGCTGCCGGCCCGGACGCCGAGGAGGACGATGCCGACGAGGACGGGGCTGGCGCTGAAGGCGAGCCGACCGATGATGATGACGAGGATGACCCTGCGCGCGGGGACGCATGGTGGGGCGCTCGCAGGGGGGCGTGACCGCAGCCCGCGACCACCAGGACGAGCATCCACGCCCAGAGGGCGATCCGACGCATGCGTTCACCTCCCACCAGGCACTTCGCGGTCGCCGCGCCGGCTTCCTCGAGCGCTATACTGACAGGCGGGGGGTGAGGCCTGTGTGGTGCTGTCGCAAGTTCGGCTTTCTTCGGCTCCTCTTTGGCCTGTGCGGGCTCTCCTGGCTGGCCAGGCCGGCCGAGCCGGCCACTGAGGAGGAGCGTGCCCGCTGGCGCGAGCGGCGCAGGGCGTTCCGGCACAAGGTCCGCGACGCGGCGCGTGAGCTTCTGGAGGGTGACGAGGCCTGACCTCCGTCCATGGGGCGGACCCTGATGGAGGAAGCGGCCGGGGGGGCCAGGGGCATCCCCCGGCCGCGGCCTGTCCGCGGGAGGGGTGTGGCTGTGACGTCCGTGGGGCGGGCGCGCCGGGCGGGACGGATCGTCGGCCTGGCCGTCCGCATGCTGCTGGAGTTGATCTGGCTCGAGCGCCAGCGCCCGCGTCAGGATCCGGAGGCCTTCGCCATCCGGCAGGAGCGCGTGCTGCGGGCCCAGGCGGTGCGCCTGCGCGAGACGGCCGTCGAACTGCAGGGGCTGCTCATCAAGCTGGGGCAGTTCCTCTCGACCAGGGTGGACGTGCTGCCGGAGTCCTTCACCCACGAACTCGCCGCCCTGCGCGACGCCGTGCCCCCCGTCCCCTGGCCCGCCGTGCGCGCCCAGATCGAGGATGACCTGGGCGCATCCCTGGGATCCGTCTTTCCGAGCTTTGATCCATCCCCTGTGGCCTCGGCCTCCCTCGGCCAGGTGCACCGCGCCACGTTGCCCGACGGGCGGCAGGTGGCGGTCAAGGTGCGGCGTCCGGGCATCGCGGCCTTGGTGGAGGTCGATCTGCAGGCGGTCCGCACGGTGGTGCGCTGGGCGAGCCGGCTGGACGCGGTGCGGCGTCGCGTCGACCTGGTGGCCCTGTATCGGGAGTTGGAGCGCACCACCCGCGAGGAACTGGATTACGTGCTCGAGGCAGAGCACGCCCGGCGCTTTGCGGCCAACTTCTCCGGGCAGACGGACGTGGTGGTGCCCGCCATCCTGCCGGAGCACGGGGGCCGCCGGCTGCTGGTGATGGAATTCGTGGTCGGCACGCGCCTGGACGACCGCACGGCCCTGCTGGCGTCCGGGGTGGACCCGGCGGTCATGGCAGAACGCATGGTGCGGACCTACCTGCAGCAGGTGCTCCGTGACGGCTTCTTCCATGCGGACCCGCATCCGGGCAACGTCTTCGCCGACGAGCAGGGCCGACTGATCTACGTGGATTTCGGCATGATGGGGGAGCTGTCCGCGCGGGACCGCTCGATCTTCGGGGGCTTTGTCTCGGCCGTGATTCGCCGGGACTTCGAGGCCCTGGCCCAGGCTGTGACCGACCTGGGTTTCCTGAGGCCCCACGCCGACCGCGAGGCCCTGAAGAAGGGTCTGGCGGTCGCCCTGGACCACCTCTCCGGGCTGCCGCCCCAGGGGCCGTCCGGGGAGGCCTTCGAGGACTTTCTGGAGGAGATGCGGGACTTCATCCGCTCCGAGCCCTTCCAATTACCGTACCAGTATGCCTTCCTCGGGCGCGCCGCCGGCATCCTGCTGGGGCTGTGCAGCGAACTGGATCCCGGTGTGGACTACGTCCGCCTGCTGCGCGCGAACGCCCTGCCCTACCTCGACCTGGAGGGTCAGGGCGGCGAGCCCGCTGCGGAGGCCCAGAGTGGACCGGGCGGCATCCCCTGGAGCACGGTGCGCCGGGAGGCCCTGCGGCTGGGCACCAGCCTGTATCGGCTCCCCGGCCGCCTGGAGAGGATCCTGGAGAAGGCGGAGTCCGGCGACCTCCGGGTTCGCGTGGAACTGGGAGCCATCGGGCGGCGTCTGGAGGAACGGACCCAGGCCACGGACCGCCTCACCCGGGGCGTGCTGGCGGCGGCCGCCGCCGGGGCAGCGACGGCCTTCACGCTGGCCGGCCGCCTCTGGCCTCTGCGTCTGGCGTGGATTGCCGCGGGATTGTTGGCCTGGACGGCCCTGCGGGGGTCGCGGCGCTAGCTAGGCGACCCCCCAGAAAGACGCTCGAGGCGCCGAAAATGTGTGGGTACATACCCATGGCGGAGGGACGCCCGGTGCGCATGGCGGCGATCGGAGCCCTGTCGCTGACCCTGCTGATCGGTTGCTTCGAGCCTGCGCTGGCGGCCTCGGCGCCCGGGTTCGTGGACGTGCCGGCGGGATACTGGGCCGCGCCCTACATCCAGCAGCTCCAGGCCTCCGGGGTTCTCGAGGGTGTCGGGCAGGGTCGCTTCGATCCCCAGGGGCAGGTGACGCGGGCCCAGTGGGCCGCCATGCTCCAGCGCTTGGAACATGCCCCCGCGGACACGGTGGGCCCGCGCTTTGTCGACGTGCCCGCTGGCGCCTGGTTCCAGGCACCCGTGGCCGCCGCCTCCGGGTTGGGCTGGATGGAGGGCACCGCGCCGGGGGTCTTTGCCCCCGACGACCCGGTGACCCGGGCCCAGGCGGCGGTCAGTCTGGCCAACGTGCTGAGCCTTGAGCATGTGGCGCAGGATGAGAGCGGCGCGAGTCTGCCGTTTGCGGACGCTGCCCAGATCCCCGCCTGGGCGCGCGGCGCGATGGCGGTGGCCAACCACCTCGGCCTGGTGCAGGGCGTGGACGGCCTGGCGGAACCGAACGCCGTCCTCACCCGGGCCCAGGCGGCGGCACTGCTGGTGCGCCTGGAGGGCGTCACCCAGGAGCAGTTGCGCCAGGAAGGCGCGCGTGTGGCGGTTGCGGTGCACGTGGACACCCCCTCCCTGGAACTCGACCTGGGGCGGGTGGCCAGCCTGCACGCCTACGCGCTGGACGCCCAGGGGTACCTGGTGCCCGCGGATTTCACCTGGGACAGCTCGGCCGGGTCGCTGACGCGCGGGACGAGCAGCGCCACCGCGACACTATCGGGCGCGAGTGCCGGCACGGTGACCGTCCGGGCCAGCGTTGTGGGGGGGACGGCCACGGGCAGTCAGGTGCTGACGATCACCCAGCCCCAGAGCCTGGTCGTGGCCGAGCCGCCAGCGGTGCTGGCGGCACAGCCCTGGCCCCTGCACGTTGAGGTCCTGGACGCCTCCGGTCGTCTGGATCCCGGCTCCGGGGGCCGTACGGCCACGGTCACCCTGACGCCCGCCTCCGGGGCCCCCCTGACCGCTTCGGCCACGCTTCAGGGCGGACAGGCCACGCTGACCGTGCCGGCCCTCCCGCTGGGGTCCTACAGCGTCAGCGTGCAGGCGGCCGGCCTGACGGTGGGGCCGAGCACGCTGACGGCTGTCGCGGCCCCGCTGGGCCGGATCGAGGTGCACCCGCGCGCAGGGGCGTCTCCCAGCGTCACCGCGGGCGGGCAGCTGATCGTGGACGGCGCGGTCAGCCCCTCCGGGGCCCAGACGGCCGGCCCCTGGCCGCTGCAGCTTGCCGTGCACGGCCGGCAGGAAGCGCTGCCCCCGCTGGTCGGCGAGGGGCCGCCTCCGGAGGTCCTGGCCCTGGCTGCGGCCTCCAGCGAACTGCCCGGGTCCGGCGGTCCCGTGGCGGTCCTCTCCGCGCAGAGCACGGGCGAAGGGACCCTCGAGGTCTCCGTGCCGGGCGGGGCGCTTTCGCCCACCACGCTGGCCGTGAGCGTGCAGCCGATTGGGACCTTCGGCACGGTGACCGATGGGGCGGGTGTGGCGGGCCAGCCGGTCGACGTGAGCGTGACGCTCCCCGGGTCAGCCTCGGCCGCTCCGGTCTACCTGGAGCCCGTGGACCCTGCCGGTCATCCCCACCCGTGGGTGCAGGCCGTGCTTGCGGGCGGCTCCGCCACCGCGACCTTCACCCCGCGGGTCTCCGGCACCTGGACGCTGCGCTGGTACCGGTTCGGCTACGCGCCGCTCGCGGCGGGCCAGGCCACGGTGGCGCCGGGACCCGAGGCGCAGTTGGTGGTGGATCCCACGCCCACCTCGGTGCTGTTGCCTGGCCAGCAGGTCCAGTTGAAGGCCTGGATCGCCGACGCCCTGGGCAATCCCATCTCCGTGCCGTTCACGCTGGAGGAGTCCTCCACGGGGCAGGCTGCCGCAGGAACCATGCAGTGGGTGCGGCAGGGCGGCGCGGGCCCCACCGACGTGGCGAGCTATCAGGCCGGTCAGGTGGGCACGGAGGTCCTGACCTTTTCGGCCCGGGACCATCCCGCGCTGGCACCCGTCACGGTGACCATGCGCACGATCGCGAACCGGGCCGACCGCGTGGCGGGCAAGGGCGGATGGCTGATCTTCCCCGACTGGAGGTATGGCCAGGACGCCCAGATCCTGGCCCAGGCCAAGAGCCTTGGCCTGACCCACCTGTACCTGGAGGTGGCGACCACCAGCGACGGCTTCTACGGGGGCCGCGCCATGGACGACTTCATTCGCCAGGCGCATGCCCAGGGTCTGGCCCTGATCGCCTGGGTGTATGCGGGGCTTGAGGACCCGGCCAAGGACACGCGGATCGTCCAGGAGGTCGCTCAGTACACGACGCCGGAGGGCGACCGTCCAGACGGCGTGGCCCTGGATCTTGAGGAGGTCCTGACCCCCTCGGTGGTCGCGGCGTACGCCCAGGCGGCCGACGCGGCCGAGGGGCCGACCGGCCTGGTTGTGGCGGTGCCCTACCCTCCGGCCTACGGACCGCACACCCCCTTCTCCGCCCTGGCCCCGTATGTGCAGGTCATCGCGCCGATGGATTACTGGCACATCGAAGAGCGGGACTA
>JAKAUG010000457.1 GCA_021827805.1 Bacillota bacterium
TTCAAGCGGCGCAGGTGTTCACTGATGGCGGGCTGGCTGATGCCGAACAGTTCCACGAACTCGCAGACGCACGCCTCACGCACAGCGAGGAGGGCCAATATCTGAAGGCGCGTATCGTCCCCGAGTACCCGGAACACCTTGGCAACGTGCCCCTGTGCCAGTCGCATGTCATCACCGCATCGTATTATACCGATGAATGGGCGTGCGCAACCGGCTGGCGGATGAACACCGAAGTCGGGCGTTCGGCGCGGGCTGATGCTGCCTGCGGCGCCGTCGGCTGACGGGACCGACTGCAAGCACGGCGGCACCGTCCACAGGGGCCGCGCAGCCACCGTGGCGTCCAACGGGGCTTGAGCCCCAAGGCCTGCGGGACGGGCACGGCTCGCTGGAAGCGACCTGGCTAAACAGGCCGTGTTCCCACCCGCGTCCTCGCGGCCGTGACGCGTTCCACCGTCCGGGATTACATCGATGAGTTCCGTTCCGGCTACGGCAGGACGCTGAGCGCGGTGGTGGGCCGTGGCACGGCCGCCGCAACCCGGTGGCCTGCTTGCAACCCCACGGCAGGCAGCCACGGCATGTTTGGCCGCGACGTGCCCAAGACGGGCCGTGGGGGCGACTTCCGGCGGCGGGTGCCCCACGGTTGCCACGGCGGCTAACGCCGGAGTCGGCGGAGCGCATCATCCGGACGGCGGTCTCCTGGAGGGACGGCCACACCCGCGTCTCGAAATCCCGCCACCGTTCACCGAGGGTCCGACCACGGCAGCCATCCAGGACGCTCCGAAGATCGGAACAGGCCAACATCATCCGCCGCTGATCAGCGTCAATGGAAAGCGGGCTGCGGCCTCGGTAAGTGCGCCGAGGAGCGTCGCTCCGTCATATCCTCCCGACGGTGCCCGCTGCCGCCAGGCAGCGCCACCTGGTCCAACTCAGCGATGGTCGTGGCGTCGTAAGCGAAGAGGTACGTGCCCGGCACGGCGTCCTCGGGGTTGCCGAGTATGTCATGGGACGATTCCGCCGCCCGGCGTCGGCGTCGGGTAATGCCATAGCGTCCAGCGCGGTCTGCGCTGCCGCGAGGGCCTTGGCCATGGCCGCTTCATCCTGAATTTCGCATAGGTCCGACCATATGCCCACTGAGCTCACACTGGAGGTGCCGCCGCGGATGGGTTAGCCCCACGGCGAATCGCGAACCCTAGTCGCCGCTTGGGCCGGCTCGGTCCGGGCGGATGCGCTGCCGGCCGCGCACGGCGCCTCGCTGCCCCTGGGAGGAGCTGGTCGGTGGCCGGTGCGGAGCCAGGAGAGCGACAGCCGCCGCCGTACTGTTCCAGGCCGGGGGGAGATCATGGCGCTGCGGGGGCGTGCGGAACGATGGCTCCGGGCGTGGGCACGCCGGCCGCTCGGTGAGCGGTTGACGGGGCTGTTGCTCGCATCTTCGCTCTTGCCGCTGGCGATCGTGGGCGTCATCGCGGTGCTCGCCCTGCACCGACTGGCGGTCTCCTCCGCGCGGGCCGTGCGCGAAGTCCAGACCCAGACCCAGCGGGCGTTCCTCTCGACGGTGGCGGGCGTTGCCCTGCGTCAGGGACAGGACCTGGCACACGTCCAGGAGGAGGCGCTGGCCCTGGGCACCTCGGCCCGCTTCCTCTTCGATCATCCGTCCATCTTCCCCGGGGTGCAGCAGGGGAACTCGCCCTTCGAGGCCCGCGACGGCGCCCTCCTGAACCAGGCCGGCTCCCCGGTCGGCGTGTTCGTGCCGGCAGGTACCGCCCTGACGCCGTCCTTCTGGGACGAGGTGGCCCTGTTGACCCACGTGGACCCATTCCTGGAGACGCTCTATGCGAGTCGCAGCCCCGCCTCCATCCTGCGGCTCTGGGTCCTCACGCCCGATGGTATGATCCGCACCGTGCCCGATCCTGGCTATGGCCATGCGGAGTCCCCGGTGGGCCCTGCCACGCTGTTCACCGCCAAGCCCCTCTTTCAGCAGGCGACGCCGCAGCAGGACCCGCGCGGCGTGCCCGTCTGGACCGCCCCCTATGCGGACCCCGCGGGGGGGCCCTCGTCCATCGCCTCCGTGGTCGTTCCGGTGCGCGACGCTCAGGCGGCCTTTCGCGCGGTCGTGGGGGCGGACATCTCCCTCGCGGGCCTCGAACAGTCCATCGCGGACGAACTGCCCGGTGAAGCGGTGGCGCTGCTTTCCGAACAGGGCGTCTGGATCGCGGGCAGCCCCGAGGCCCGCGCCCTGCTCGGTCACCCCGGAACGGCGGCAGCGCTCGCCCACGCCGCCAGCGGCTCCCGCTCCGGGGTGGTCCCGATCGAGGGCGGTGGCACGCGCTGGCTGACGGCCGCAGCCCGGCTGGACCCACCGGGTTGGCTCTTGGCGGTCGCGGTTCCCGCGCAGCAGGCCCTGGGCCCGGCCGTGCAGGCGGCGGCTGCAGCCCGCGCCACGGAGCGGTCCGTGCTCCTGACCGTCGTGATCGCCTGCCTCGCCCTGGCGCTCGGCCTGGTGTGGGCGGCTCGAGGGATGGCGGAGCAGACGAGCCGGCCCCTGCGTGAGCTTGCGCGGCGGATGCGGCGCACCGGAGCCGCGACCGAGGCGTCACGGGACCAGGCGTTGCCCCGCCGCGCCGAGGCGGAGCTGTTGACGCGGGAGTTCGAGGCCATGGAGGCGCGCCTTGCGGAGTCGGCCAGGCGCCTGGAGGCCGAGGTGCGCACCAGGGCGCGTCTGGAACAGGCTGCCGAGCGTCAGATGCTCGAGCAACGCAACGCGCTGGCGCGGGATGTCCACGACTCCCTGGCGCAGGGGTTCGTCGCCGCGCTGATGCTGGCGGAGGCGGCCGCGGTGGAGGCCGCGGGCGGGAACTGGGACGCGGTACGGGGGCGCCTGGCGCGGCTGGCGGATGTGGCCCGCGAGGGCCTGGGGCGCGCCAGGGTCTCGGTGCGGGACCTGCTGCCCCCGCTTGACCTGCGCGGGGAGCTTCAGCGCGAGCTGGACTCCCTGGCGGACGATCTGGACACCGAGCTCGAGGTGGAGGGTCAGCCCGAACGCCTGGGGTCCGAGGTGCGCGCGGCGCTGGTGGGAATCGCCCGGGAGGGGCTGTCGAACGTGCGCCGCCATGCCCGGGCATGTCGGGTGGAGGTCCGGCTCTGCGTGGCGCCTGAGAGGGCGACCCTGGAGATCCGGGATGACGGCCAGGGCTTTGTCCCTGGCCGGCTGGGTGAGGTGGGGCCGGATCTGCGCGGCTTTGGTCTGGTCTCGATGCGGGCGCGGGCGGCGGCCGCCGGAGGGCGGCTGGGACTGGACACCGCTCCGGGTGCGGGCACCAGGTTGTGGGTCGAGATCCCGCTTGACGAGGGAGGCTCCGAGGCCCGACCCGGCTTGGCGCCGGGGCCACGAGGAGATGGTGGGGCTTGAAGTGCGTGCGGCTGCTCATCGTCGACGACCATCCGGTGGTGCGGGAAGGCCTGCGAGCGGTCTTCTCACGCTTTGCGGACTGTCAGGTGGTGGGGGAGGCGCAGGACGGGGGGGAGGCCGTCGAACTGGCCAGGAGCCTCGGCCCGGACGTCGCCCTGGTGGATATGCGGCTGCCGGTGTTGGACGGGGTCGGGGTCGCCCGCGCCCTCAGGGCCGAGGCACCGCGGGTCGCCGTCCTGATCATCAGCGCCTTCCGGGACGAGACCGGATTTCTGCGGGCCCTGGCCGCCGGCGCTCGCGGCTACGTCCTCAAGGACGCCGCCCCTGAGGCCCTGCACCAGGCTATCCTGGAATGCGCCGCGGGGGGCATGCCGGTCGACCCGGCTCTTGCGCCCCTGCTGTTGCGCCAGAGCCGCGGCGAGGACAGCGTCACCCCCAGGGAGCTCGAGGTGCTGGAGTTGCTGGCCCAGGGCCTGGCAAACAAGGAGATCGCGGGTCGTCTCCATCTGGCCGAGAGCACGGTCAAGACGCACCTCGAGAGCATTTTCCGCAAGTTGGAGGCCCAGGACCGCACCGGGGCGGTGACCGCCGCCCTGCGCAAGGGGCTTGTGCGCCTGACGGACTCCTGAGCGCCGGGGAACCGCGCCCCGCCCTGGCGCCCCGGCTACCGCGCCCGGATCGCCGGGGTGACGCTGGGGACGTTCAGGTGGAACGGGTCCGGCCCCGGGGCCCTCTCTGGCGGGACGGGGACGTGGGCGTTCTGCGGCACCGACCCTTCCTGCCGACCTCCGGCCTCCACGGAGGACGCGTGGTCGGCCGCCCGCGCCGCACGGGACGTGGAGCCGGGAGGGCGCGGCCCGCCTCGCCCGCGCCGCTCCCTCCCCGGTCCGGCAGTTCCCTCACGGCATCCAGAGCCCTGCGCCCAGAAGGCTCGCGTCCAGCTGATTCAGGTCCACCCAGCCGCCGTAGTCTCCGCGGGAATACTGCCACAGCCGCACCATGCCCGCTGTCTGGGGCGAAGGGGCGTCTGGATTCCAGGCGGGCATGTTCCAGGAGGTGGAGGGACCCGTCTCGGGCGTGGCCGCCCAGAGCAGGAGCCTCTGCACGTTGGGGTTGCCGAGGGCGCACAGCAGCGTGTGGGCCAGGCCGGGACCGCCGAGGCTGCCGTAGAGGATGCCGCTGCCGGCGAACGTGCTGGCGCGCATCGTGTCCGCCCAGCCGTTCAGCCAGGGTGCGGAGACCTGCCAGCCGGCCTCGATGTCGCAGGCGATGTACACGCCGGCGGGCACGTCCAGCGCCTTGGCCAGCTGGATGGCGCGGCTGGCGTCCGCCTGGCCCTGCGCATAGTCCCCGCCGACCCCGCCTGAGGTGGCCAGGTTGTAGATGGGCAGGATGGGGCAGCCGCGGGAGGATCGCAGGTACCCGGCCTCAGACGCGCTCAGGGGCACGGCGGCCCCGTAGCCGTCGCCCAGATACCGCCCCCACGCCGCGGGAGGGGCTCCCGCCCACGCAACCACGTCGTCGAACAGGGACAGGCCCGGCTGCACCTCGGCGTTGGCCGGGCTGGCGGAATCAACCATGAAGAGCGACATCTCGCGACCTCCCCGGGGGATTTGTCCCTCCAGGAGATGCGCCGGCCCGCGGTCCTGTGCTTGCCCCGGCTGCACTAAACGCCGACCGGGCTCGGCGCTGGCGAGAGCACCACCTCGCCGTTCTCGAGCTCGGCGCGGACGTGCATACCGTCGCTGATGCGGCCCTCCAGGATGGCGCGGGAGAGCGGGTTGACCAGGTGGCGCTGCACCGCGCGCCGCAGCGGCCGGGCCCCGTAGACCGGATCGAAGCCGAGCCTGGCCAGGAGCGCGCGTACCTCCGGGGAAACCTGGAGCTCCAGGTGGCGCTGGGCTGCCAGCTCCTGGACGCGCGCGATCTGCAGCCGGACGATGGCGCCAAGTTCGTCGGGACCCAGGGCGTGGAAGACCAGGATCTCGTCGACCCGGTTCAGGAACTCGGGGCGGAAGTGGCCACGCACGGTCTCGAGCACGCGCTCCCGCGCCTGGTCCTCCTGGCCGGGGCCCGCGTCGGTGAGGAACTGGCTGCCCAGGTTGCTCGTCATGATGAGCACCGTGTTGCGAAAGTCCACGGTCCGCCCCTGACCGTCGGTGAGGCGGCCGTCGTCCATCACCTGCAGCAGCGTGTTGAACACGTCGGGGTGCGCCTTCTCGATCTCGTCGAGCAGGACCACGCCGTAGGGGCGCCGGCGCACGGCCTCGGTGAGCTGGCCGCCCTCCTCGTAGCCGACGTACCCGGGCGGGGCGCCGATGAGGCGGCTGACCGCATGCCGCTCCATGTATTCGGACATGTCCAGGCGGATGAGGGAGCGCTCGTCGTCAAACAGGAACGCCGCCAGGGCGCGGGCCAACTCGGTCTTGCCCACCCCCGTGGGGCCCAGGAAGATGAACGTCCCCAGCGGGCGGGCCGGGTCCTGCAGACCCGCCCGGGCGCGCCGCACGGCCTCGGAGATGGCGGCAACGGCCTCAGGCTGGCCGACGACCCGCGCGCCGAGCCGCTCCTCCATGTGCAGCAGCTTTTCCACCTCGCCCTGCAGCAGGCGCTGGACGGGGATCCCTGTCCAGCGTGCCACAACCTGGGCGATGTCCTCCTCGTCCACGCTGTCCTTGACAAGCCTCGGGCCGTCGTCCTCGGGCGCGGCTGTCTCCGCGGCCGCGAGTTGGCGCTCCAGTTCCGGGATGCGGCCGTAGCGCAACTCCGCGGCGTGCTCGTAGTCCAGGGCACGCTCGGCCCGCTCCGCCTCGAGGCGGACCCGCTCCAGTTCCGCCTTGAGCTCGGCGCCCTTGGCCAGAGTCCCCTTCTCCCGCTCCCACTGTTCGGACAGCCGCCGCGACTCGGCGCGGGCCTGGGACAGCGCCTCCTCCAACTGGCCCAGCCGGCGCCGCGAGGCGGCGTCGCTCTCCTTCTGGAGCGCCTGCCGCTCGATCTCCATCTGCGTGACCTTGCGGTGGACGTCGTCGAGCTCCTGGGGGACCGAGTCGATGGCGGTGCGCAGCTGGGCCGCGGCCTCGTCCACCAGGTCGATGGCCTTGTCTGGCAGGAAACGGTCGGCGATGTACCGCGCGGACAGCGTCGCGGCGGCCACCAGGGCCGAATCGTGGATGCGCACGCCATGGTGGGTCTCGTAGCGCTCGCGCAGGCCGCGCAGGATGCTGATGGTGTCCTCGACGCTGGGTTCGCCCACGGGCACCGGTTGGAAGCGTCGCTCCAGGGCGGCGTCCTTGGCGATGTGCTTGCGGTACTCATCGAGCGTGGTGGCTCCCACCAGGTGCAGTTCGCCACGCGCCAGCATGGGCTTGAGCATGTTGGAGGCGTCCATGGCCCCCTCCGCCGCCCCGGCCCCCACCACCGTGTGCAGCTCGTCCACGAAGAGGATGACCGTGCCGGCGGCCCGTTCGACCTCCTTGAGGACGGCCTTGAGGCGCTCCTCGAACTCACCGCGGAACTTCGCGCCCGCCACCAGCGCCCCCAGGTCCAGGGCGATGATGCGCTTGTCCCGCAGGCCGGTGGGCACATCGCCACGGGCGATGCGCTGGGCCAAGCCCTCGACCACGGCCGTCTTGCCCACCCCGGGTTCGCCGATCAGGACCGGGTTGTTCTTGGTGCGGCGCGAGAGAACGCTGACGGTGCGCCGGATCTCCGCGTCCCGCCCGATGACGGGGTCCAGCTTGGCCGCCTGGGCCAGGGCCGTCAGGTCACGTCCATACTTCTCGAGCGCGCGGTAGGTGGCTTCCGGATTCGCGCCGGTTGCCTTCTGCCCGCCCCGCACATCCTCCAACGCCGCCAGCAGCCGGTCGGGCCCGCCGCCGGCCTCGGCCAGCACCTTGGCGGCCTCCCCACCTGTGCGCGGATCCGCCAGGGCCAGAAGCAGGTGCTCGGTGGAGACCACCTCGTCGTGGAGCTGACGAGCGCGGGCGGCGGCGCCCTCCAGCGCCCGGGCCAGTGCGGGATCCACACCTGTGGATGCGCTTTGGCCGCTCTGCCGTGGCAGCCGCTCGAGCCGCTCCGTCAGGGCCCTTGCCACCCGCCTGGGGTCGCCGCCCACCGCCCGCAGCAGCGCGGCGGGCACGCCTTCGTCGTCCTCGAGCAGGGTGGCGGCCAGATGCAGCGGCCCCACCTCCGGGTTCCCACGGCGCACGGCCAGCTCCCGCGACGCGGCCAGGGCCGCCTGCGCCTTCTCCGTGTATGCCTCCCGTTCCAATCGTCCATCCCTCCCGTCCGCCCAGCGACCAGTGCCAGGATAAGGAGAATGGGGCTAAAAGTCAAGGAAGGTCAAATTCCCTGGGGCAGGCCATGCGGGCGCTGTGCCGAACTCGCTCAGCATGCGCCGCCAGACGGTCCGCGAGCCGCTGGCGCATGCCGCGGGCCTCGGGGCGGCACGGTATCGGCCACAGGGGGGCGGAGTGTGACGTCGGCGGAAGGCGAGGCGCCGCTCGCGCGGATCCTGGAGGGCTTTCGCGCCAGACCCAGCCTGGCGGGCCTGCGAGCGGCGCTGGTGCAGGCCGAGCGGTGCGGACGCCGTCCCGAGGTGCGGGCCTGCTTGCTCGAGACGCTGGAGGCCGGCGTCGCCCGGGAGCCGCGGCTCGTCTATCGGCTCTACCTGGAGGACGGGGATGATCTGGGGGCCGCCGCGGCGGCCCGGCAGCTCGGTCACCCCTCGGCCCTCCTGGACGTTGCGGACGCCACGCGCCGGAGCTTCCGGGCCCTGTCCATCCAGCTCTACCTGGAGGCGGCGGACGCCCTGGCCCGCCAGGGCACCCGCCGAGCCTATGCGCGCGCGGCTCTGGCCCTCTCCTGGTGCCGGGCGCTGATGGCCGGGGAGGAGGTGCGCTGGGTCTCCTGGTTCGGCGCCTTCCGGGACCGCCACCGGCGACGCCGCACCCTGTTGCAGGAACTTGTTCGCGCCGGACTGGACCCCGAGCAGATCCCCCCCCAGGTCCGGCTCTGATCCTCGGCGCGCAACCCCCTGGCCCAACGGGCGACAGGAAGAGGCAGGAGAGGTGAGGCTCCGGCCCGAAGCGTTGCGCCTGCTCAGGAGTCGTCCCTGCGCACGACCGGGGGGTGGCGACCATGGACGAGGCGCTCGGCGCCCTGTTGGCCGAGTACGCGGACGGCCCGCGCCGCCTGCGCGAGGCGCTCCAGACCCTGGCCCCCAACCGCCGGGACGTCCGGCCGGGTCCCGGACGCTGGTCGGCGCGCGAGGTGGCTCTGCACCTCTGCGACAGCGAGGTCGTGACGGTCTTCAGGATGAAGCGGGCCCTGGGCGAGCCCGGGGCCGCCGTGCCGGCCTTCAACCAGGACGGCTGGATCCAGGCCGCGGGCGCGGCGGCGGACCTGGAACTCTGGCTGGGGGCGTTTGCGGCCCTCCGCTTGGCCATGGCGGATCTGGTCCGGCATCTGCCCGCGGAGGCCTGGGAGCGCTCGGTCGCGCATGAGGTGGCCGGGCCGCGGACGGTTCGCCAACTGCTGGAGGGCGCGGTGGCGCACACGCGGCATCACCTCGAGCAGATCCGAGCGGCCGGGGATTCCGCTTGACCGCTTCGCGCGCGCGGGTCCGGGTGCGGACGGTATCGTGGCGGCCGGGTTCGACAGGTACGATGGGGAGGCGTTCCATGTTGGGGACCATGCGAGGCTCCGGTGTCCTGGGTGTGGTGCTCGCCGGTTTGATCCTGGCCGGCTGCGGTGGCGGCGCTGCCCAGAACACCGGGACCAGTAGCGCAGCGGGGACATCCGCGGCGAAGGGGACGACGGGGACGGCGGGCAAGGGCACCGGGGCGGCCCCCGCGGCCGCCAAGGACACGTTTGTGTCGATTCCGTACAACATGGTCGCCTTCTTGGCGCCGGGCAAGACGGGGCCCAGCCCCGGGTTCAGCATGTTCGGTGACCTGGACAACGAGACGGCCCCGACGGCGGGACCATACACGGTCAACGTCGGCAGCCAGAGCGTCACCTTCCAGTTCCCGTCCACGCACAGCACGGACAAGGATTCCCTGGTGCTGCCCTACGGTCAGGTGGCCGACCTGCTCGTGACCCCG
>JAKAUG010000419.1 GCA_021827805.1 Bacillota bacterium
GGACCGAGGTCGAGCGGCTGCGCAAGGAACTCGAAGAGATGTCTGGCAAGCAGACGGCAGTGAACATCGTGGAGATCCGCTCCCCGGAGCTGGAGGCCCAGCTGGTCGCGGAGGGAGTGGCCCTGCAGCTGGAGCGCCGGGCCCGCTTTCTGTACGTGATCAAGCGCGCGGCGCAGCGGACCATGCAGCGCGGGGCCAAGGGCGTCAAGATCATGGTGTCCGGACGGCTGAACGGGGCGGAGCTCTCGCGGCGGGAGTGGACCGCGGAAGGCTCCGTGCCGCTGCACACGCTGCGAGCGGATATCGACTACGGCTTCGCCGAGGCCTCGACGACATACGGCAAGCTTGGCGTCAAGGTCTGGATCTACAAGGGCGAGGTGCTGCCCGAGGCGGCGCCCGTCAAGGGCGCGTGAGTCGGGGCCCACGCGGATGCGGGAGGTTGCGAGAGCATGCTGATGCCCAAGCGGGTCAAGCACAGGCGGCAGCACCGGGGACGGCGCAGGGGGCTGGCGTACGACGGCCAGGAGATCGCGTTTGGCGAGTTCGGGCTGCAGGCGTTGGAGCCCAGCTGGATCACCGATCGACAGATCGAGGCCGCGCGTGTGGCCCTGACGCGCAGCGTGCGCCGCGGTGGCAAGATCTGGATCCGGATCTTTCCCGACAAGCCGGTGACCAAGAAGCCCGCCGAGACGCGCATGGGTAGCGGCAAGGGCCTGTTGGACCACTGGGTCGCGGTCGTGAAACCCGGCCGGATCATGTTCGAGATGGGCGGGGTGGCGGAGGAAGCGGCGCGCGAGGCCATGCGCCTGGCGGCGCACAAGCTCCCGATTCAGACCCGGTTCCTGAAGCGGGATGAGGCGGGTGAGGGCGTGTGAAGGCGCATGAGCTCCAGGAGCGCAGCGATGAGGAGCTGCGCCGGCAGTTGACAGATCTGCGGTCGGAGCTGTTCAACCTCCGCTTTCAGGCTGCGACCGGTCAGCTTGAGAACCAGATTCGGTTGCGGGATGTGCGCCGGGACATCGCGCGGGTGCTGACCGTCCAACGGCAGAGGGAGCTGGGCACCGGTGGCAGGCACTGAGGCCGAGGGGACGGGGGGATCCGGGGTGGCGGTGGAGCGCTCTGAGCGCAAGACGCTCGTGGGCATCGTGGTCTCTGACAAGATGCAGAAGACGGTCGTCGTCGCCGTCGAGCGCCTGGTGACCCACCCGCTGTATGGGCGGCGCGTGCGCCGGACCAAGCGGTACAAGGCGCACGACGAGAGCGGCCTGGCGCATGTGGGGGACCGCGTGGAGATGATGGAGACACGCCCCCTGTCCAGGGAGAAGCGCTGGAGGGTCACCTCGATCCTCAAGAAGGCGGAGTGAGAAACCATGATCCAGCTGCAAACCCGGCTTGCCGTGGCGGACAACACTGGGGCCAAGGAGCTCCAGGTGATCAAGGTGCTCGGCGGCACACGGCGCCGTTACGCCAACGTGGGTGACGTGGTCGTCTGCGCCGTCAAGGCTGCCTCGCCGGGCGGGATGGTCAAGAAGGGTGACGTGGTGCGGGCCGTGGTCGTGCGTTCCGTCAAGGGGATGGGCCGCGAGGACGGCAGCCGCATCCGCTTTGACGAGAACGCCGCCGTCGTTCTGCGCGACGAGCGTGAGCCGCGTGGAACCCGTATCTTTGGGCCGGTGGCCCGGGAACTGCGCGAGCGCGAGTTCATGCGGATCGTCAGCCTGGCGCCCGAGGTGCTGTAGGAAGGGGGGAGGCTCATGAAGACGCAGAGGAGCGCCGGACCGCGGCAGGTGCGCATGTCCGTTCGCACCAAGGACGAGGTGGTCGTCATCTCGGGGAAGAACCGTGGTCGGCGCGGAACCGTGCTGCGGGTGGACCGCGAACACGGACGGGTGACGGTCGAGGGGGTGAACATCGCCCATCGGCACACCAAGCCGTCGCAGAAGGTGTTGCAGGGCGGGATCATCGAGCAGGCCAACCCCATTCCGGCCAGCGCCGTCATGGTGATGTGCCAGGCCTGCAAGAAGCCCACTCGGGTCGGCCACATGATCGGCGCCGACGGGCGGCGCGTCCGGCGCTGCGTGCGGTGTGGAGAGGCCCTGGACCGCTGAAGAGGGGCCTCCGGAGCCGGGGTGGCACCCAGACCCCCCGGGAGCCGGGGAGGGGAGAACCAGGATGGCCGAGTTGACCGCGTTGCAGACCCGCTACCGGGACGAGGTGATCCCGGCGCTCCAGAAGCGCTTCCAGTACGGTTGCGCGATGGAGGTGCCGCACCTGGAGAAGATCGTCCTCAACATGGGCGTTGGGGACGCTCTCCAGAACGAGAAGCTTCTGGACTCGGCCATGGCTGAGTTGCGGGCCATCGCTGGCCAGCAGCCCGTGGCCACGCGCGCCAAGAAGTCGGTCGCCTCCTTCAAGGTGCGGGCCGGCGACAAGATCGGCGCGATGGTGACGCTGCGCGGGGTGCGAATGTACGAGTTCCTGTGGCGGCTGTTCATGCTGGCCCTGCCGCGCGTGCGCGACTTCCGTGGGCTGGATCCCGATAGCTTCGACGGGCGTGGGAACTACACGCTGGGTATCCGTGAACAGCTGATCTTTCCCGAGGTGGACTATGACCAGGTGCAGAAGGTTCGCGGGCTGGATGTGGTCATCGTGACCACGGCCAAGACAGATGAGGAGGCCCGCGAGCTGCTCCGGCTTCTGGGCATGCCCTTCCGGCCTGCGGCCTAGGGCGGGATCCAAAGGGAAGGGGGAAGGGCCCGGTGTCGACCAAGAACGACCGGGAGCGCATGAAGCTCACGCCCAAATACCGGGTGCGCGTCCGCAACCGCTGCAAGCGCTGCGGCCGGCCGCGGGGATACATGCGCAAGTTCGGACTCTGCCGCCTTTGCTTCCGGGACATGGCCCACCAGGGCCTGGTGCCAGGGGTGCGCAAGGCAAGCTGGTGACTCGGCTGCGGCGAGGGCCGCGGCCGTGGGGAGGGGACGCGGGTTGAGCATGACCGATCCTGTGGCCGACATGCTGGCACGCATCCGCAATGCCAACATCGTCCGTCGCCATCAGGTGGACATCCCTGGTTCGCGCCTGAAGCGGGCCATCGCCAACATCCTGCGCGAAGAGGGATTTGTCGAGAACGTGCAGTGGATGGAGGAGGGTGTGCGCCGCACTCTGCGCATCACCCTCAAGTATGGGCCCGAGCGTCAGAGGGTGATCACCGGGCTGCGGCGCATCTCGCGACCCGGGCTGCGGGTCTACGCCGCCAAGAGCGAGGTGCCGCGCGTCCTGGGGGGCCTCGGCATCGCCATCCTGTCGACGTCGCACGGCGTGATGACCGACCGACGGGCGCGGCGCGACGGCGTTGGCGGCGAGGTGCTGTGCTACATCTGGTAGGCCCGGCGGCGGGTGCGCTGCCGCCTGCCGAGGCCGCGAAGTGGGGTGTCCGCGGTGTCTAGGGTAGGTCGGCGCCCGGTGGAGATTCCCAAGGGCGTCGAGGTGACGGTCGAGGGGCAAACCGTGCGCGTGCACGGGCCCAAGGGCCAGTTGGAGGAAACCCTCCCGACGGGGGTCTCCGTCGCTGTGACGGCGGGCACCGTCGTGGTTTCGCGCCATGACGACGAGCGGAAGTCCCGCTCGGTGCACGGACTGTCCCGCACGCTGGTGGCCAACATGGTGGAGGGCGTGGTTTCCGGCTACTCCAAGTCTCTGGACCTGGTGGGCACCGGATACCGCGCGGCCAAGAACGGCGAACGGATCGTGCTGACGGTGGGCTTCTCCCACCCCGTGGAGATCGTGCCGCCCTCGGGAATCACGCTGGAGGTGCCCGCTCCGAACAACGTCGTGGTGCGCGGCATCCATAAGCAGATGGTGGGGCAGATTGCCGCCGATGTGCGCGCGGTGCGGCCGCCGTCGGCGTACGGCGAGGGCAAGGGCATCCGGTATACTGGAGAACGTGTGCGCACCAAGGAAGGCAAGACGGGGAAGTAGGGCGCCGCATTCGGCAGCCCGTGAAGGGAGTGGGTAGCGGTGCCGCATCGCAGAGAGGTCCGGTTGCGCCGGCATCGGCGCGTGCGCCAGCGGGTGGCAGGTACAGCCTCCCGCCCCCGCCTGGACGTGTTCCGCAGTTCCCGACACATGTATGCGCAGGTCATCGACGACACCCAGGGGCACACCCTGGTGGCGGCCTCGACACTGGAGCCGGACCTGCGCGGCGGACCGACGGCCACCGTGGCCGCCGCCCGCAGGGTTGGCGAGTTGGTGGCGCAGCGCGCCCTGGCCCAGGGCCTGAGCCAGGTCGTCTTCGACCGCGGCGGATACCAGTACCATGGACGTGTGGCGGCTGTGGCGGAGGGCGCCCGCGCCGCAGGGCTCGTGTTCTAGCAAGGCAGCGGCGCTCTGCCGCGCCATGTTGGGGGTGGCGACCATCCCGAGGGGATCGGAACGTGAGTTTCAGGAAAAGGTTATCCACATCAACCGTGTCTCCAAGGTGGTCAAGGGCGGCCGCCGCCTGAGCTTCAGCGTGCTGGTCGTGATCGGCGACGGCGCGGGCCGGGTCGGCGTGGGCCTTGGGAAGGCGGCGGTCCCCCTGGACGCCATTCCCAAGGGGATCGCCGCGGCCAAGAAGGCGCTCGTGGAGGTCCCGAGGGTGGGCAGCACCATCCCCCACGAGGTCATTGGGCATTGCGGGGCGGGACGGGTGCTGCTCAAGCCCGCCGCCCCCGGCACGGGGCTGATCGCTGGCCACGGGGTGCGCGAGATCCTTGAGTTGGCCGGGGTGCGCGACATCCTGGCCAAGTCCCTCGGTTCCTCCAACCCGAACAACGTCGTCTACGCGACGTTCGACGGCCTGCGTGCGCTCAAGCGGGTGGAGGAAGTCGCCCGCCTGCGGGGCAAGACCGTGGAGGAACTTCGCGCCTAGGTTCGCATCCAGGTGAGAGGACGGGGAGATCATGCCGCAACTTGGCCTGGACGGACTCCGGGCAGGTGCCAGAAACCATCCGCGCAAGCGTGTCGGCCGCGGTCCGGGCTCGGGGCACGGCAAGACTTCGGGCAAGGGCCACAAGGGCCAGAAGGCGCGCTCCGGCGGCGTGAAGGGCCCGGCGTTCGAGGGCGGGCAGACCCCGCTGCAGCGCCGTCTGCCGAAGCGCGGCTTCACGAATGCCGCCTTCGCCCACCACTGGCGTGTGCTGAACGTGGGGCGCCTGGCGGGGCTGCCGGCCGATTCCGATGTTGACGCGGCGGCCCTGGTCGCCGCCGGACTCCTGCCCGACGGGCCGGAGCCGCTCAAGGTCCTTGGGGGCGGAGAGCTCGCCATCCGCCTGACGGTTCGGGCACATGCCTTCTCGGAGGCGGCGCGGCAGAAGATCCTCGCCTCTGGTGGCCAGGCGGAGATTGTGGGGGCGGCGGGCACGAAGGCCTAGGCCCGCCACCACGGCTGAGGGAGGGGACCGATGGCCAGCCAGGTTGCGAGCACGATGGGCCGGGCCATGCACCTCGGAGACCTGCGACGGCGCATCCTCTATACGGTGGTGATGTTCGCCGTCTTCCGCCTGGGGGTGCACGTGCCCGTCCCGGGGATCAATCAGTCTGCCCTGCCAAACCTGTTCCAGCCGGGCACGTTCTTCGGGATCCTGAACATCTTCGCGGGCGGGGCCCTGAACGTGTTCGCCGTGTTCGCCATGGGGGTCACGCCCTACATCAACGCGTCGATCATCATGCAGTTGCTGCAGCTGGTGATCCCGCAGGTCGAGGAATGGTCCAAGGAGGGCCCCGAGGGCCAGAAGCACATCAACCAGTGGACGCGGTACGGCACCCTCGGGCTCGGGCTGATCCAGGCCGTGGGTCTTGCCTTCTACCTGCGCGCCAACGGCGGGCTGCTGCACCCCGGGTGGGCCTCTGTCGGCACGGTCGTGCTGGTGCTCACCGGGGGTACCATCTTCCTGATGTGGATCGGCGAGCAGATCACCGAGTACGGCATCGGCAACGGCATCTCACTGCTGATCTTCGCCGGGATCGTCTCCCGGCTGCCCCGCGCGATCGGGGGCCTGTACCAGTACGTGCGGACCGGCGAGGTCAGCTGGTGGAACCTCGGCGTCTTCCTCATCCTCGCCTTCGGGATCATTGTCGCCGTCGTGGCCGTCACGCAGGCGGCGCGGCGCGTGCCGGTCAACTACGCCAAGCGCGTGGTGGGACGGCGTCTGTATGGCGGGGCCAGCAGCTACATCCCCCTGCGCGTGAATCAGGCGGGCGTGATCCCGGTCATCTTCGCGCTGTCGGTCCTCACGGTCCCCCTGACGCTCGCCAACTTCGCCCCGAAGGTCGGCTGGCTCGCCGGGGTGAGCAACTTCCTGAAGGGGAGCCTGTTCTGGTACGAGCTGATCTCCGCCGTGCTGGTCGTGGCCTTCACGTTCTTTTACACGTCGATCATCTGGAACCCCAACGACGTGGCGGACAACATCAAGAAGCAGGGAGGCTTCATCCCGGGGCTCCGGCCCGGCCGGCCCACGGCCGAGTACCTCACGCGGGTTCTGGAGCGGATCACCGTCCTGGGGGCGCTGTTTCTGGCCGCGATCACCGTCCTGCCCGCGGTGTTCAGTCCCGTGACGCACGTGCCGAACATCCAGTTCGGAGGCACGGCCCTGCTCATTGTGGTGGGC
Organism: Bacillota bacterium; assembly: GCA_021827805.1. Lineage (GTDB taxonomy): Bacteria > Bacillota > Sulfobacillia > RBS10-35 > JAJYVN01 > JAJZWQ01. The sequence goes on from JAKAUG010000419.1 coordinate 6,651, forward strand.
GTGGCCCTGGACACCATGATGCAGATTGAGGGGCACATGCTCATGCGTCACTATCAGGGCTTCATCCGTTAGTATGCAGCGCCCCGGGCCGCGGGCCCGAGGGCGGGGAGGCGTGTGGCAAGTGCGGATCGTGCTCCTGGGCCTGCCAGGGGCGGGCAAGGGAACGCAGGCGGCCCTGCTGGCCAGCTCGGCCGGTGTGCCGCATGTCGCCACGGGCAACATCTTTCGCCAGGCCATGACCGCGGGGACCCCACTGGGGCTCCAGGTGCGCGAGATCGTCGAGCGCGGCGGCCTGGTGCCGGATCAACTGACCGTGGCGATCGTGCGCCAGCGGCTCATGGAGGCGGATGCCGCGCGCGGGTTCGTTCTGGACGGCTTTCCGCGCACGGTCCCCCAGGCATTGGCCCTGGACGCGATGTTGCGGGGGATGGCCGCGCCGTTGGAGCGGGCCGTGCTGCTGCAGATGACGGCGGACGAGGCGGTGGCGCGGCTTGCGGGCCGACGGGTTTGCCCACGCTGCGGCGCGACCTACCATCTTCAGGCTGCCCCTCCGGCCCCGGACGGCACCTGCCCGCGCTGCGGTGCGGCTGTGGAGCAGCGGGCGGACGACCGCGAGGAGGTGCAGCGGCGGCGGGTCGAGGCCTATGAGGGCGAGACGGCCCCGTTGGTGCCGCACTACGAGGCCGCCGGGCGCCTGCTCCGCGTGCCGGCCGGCGGGGACGTGGCCGATGTCGCGGCGCGCCTGCGGGCAGCGCTCGCGGGGGCTGCGCGATGAGTGCGCGGCGCGGCTACCTGTCACAGGTCTCCCCAGATCCGGAGCCCAAGCCCGCGGCGATCGTGCTGCGCTCGGAGCGGGAGATCGCCCTCCTGCGGGAAGCTGGCCGGGTGGTGGCGAGGGTCCTGGATGAGTTGGGTCGTTTGGCCGAGGCCGGCCGGACCACGCGCGAGTTGGATGAGCTGGCGCGCCGTTTGATCCGTGAGGCGGGCGGCGTGCCCACCTTCAAGGGCTACATGGGCTATCCGGCGTCCATGTGCGTCTCGATCAACGACGAGGTCGTGCACGGCATCCCTGGCGACCGACGGCTCCAGCCTGGGGATGTGGTCTCCTGCGACGTCGGCGCCACGCTGGAGGGCTATGTGGGGGACGGTGCGCGCACCTTCCTGCTGCCACCGGCCAGCCCGACGGCCACAAGGCTGCTCAAGGTGACGCAGGCCGCCCTGGAGGCGGGGATCGCGGCGGCGGTACCCGGGGCGCGGGTGGGAGACATCTCGTACGCGGTGCAGACCGTGGTCGAGGCGGCCGGATTTTCCGTGGTCCGCAAATATTGTGGGCACGGAGTGGGTACCACCATGCACGAGGAGCCGGCGGTGCCGAACTTCGGCCCTGCCGGGCACGGTCCCCGCCTGCGGGCCGGAATGGTGCTGGCCATCGAACCGATGGTCAACGCGGGGGGGCCGGATGTGGTTGTGGGGCAGGACGGGTGGGTGGTCCGCACCCGCGACGGCTCCCCATCGGCCCACTGCGAGCACACGGTGGCGATCGGTGCCGAGGGGCCATTGATTCTGACGCTGCCCTGAGGCGGATGCCTGTATACACGGCTGCCCTTTCGTGTATACTGGGAAGCTGCACGTTCCGTGCCATGCGGCGCGGGATGTTGGGCCGCAGAGCCGCGGAACGCGATGGAGGGATCGGGTGGAGGGTCTGCCGCGACCCGGACAGCTGGTCTTCTCGCGGGCCGGCCGGGATCGGGGCCTGCCGATGGTGGTGCTGCGGGTCCTGGACCAGCGGCACGTGTTGCTGACCAATGGCAGGTCGCGGCCGTGCCTGCGCCCCAAACGCAAGAGCGTCCGGCACCTCGCGGCGGCTGGCGCGGTGCATCCGGGCATCGCGTGTGGGAACGCGCAGGTGGACGACGCGGAGATCCGGCGCTGGATCGCGGAGGTTGCGGCCCGACCCGAGTTGGGGACCGAGGGCAGGGGGGGGATTCCGGAGTGAAGGCCAAGAAGCCCGTTGCCACCACCGCTGCTCCCCCGCGCCCCGCGTCCAGGGACGCGGTGGAGGTTGAGGGGACCGTCGTCGAACCGTTGCCCAACGCCTCGTTCCGTGTGGAGCTGGACAACGGGCACAGGGTGATGGCCTACATCTGTGGCAAGATGCGGCGCAATGGTGTTTACATCCGCATTCTGCGTGGGGACCGCGTGACGGTGGAGTTGTCGCCGTACGATCTCACCCGCGGGCGGATCACGTACCGGCATCGCGGCTAGGGTGTGGGTGGAATCCGGTCGCAACCGCGGCCAGGGTAGGTGGAGTCGGATGAAGGTGCGGCCGTCGGTGAAGCGGATGTGCGCCAAGTGCAAGATCGTCAAGCGGCACGGGCGCGTCGTGGTGCTGTGCGAGAATCCGAAGCACAAGCAGCGGCAGGGCTGACGGGAAGTTTCTCAGTGACGAGGGGGACAGGCATTTGGCGCGCATTGCCGGTGTGGACCTTCCGCGTGATAAGCGCATTGAGGCGGCCCTGCCTTACCTGTACGGGATCGGCTGGTCGCTCTCGCGCCAGATCTTGGCCACGGCCCAGGTGGACCCGGACACCCGTGTGCGGGACCTGGCCGAGGACGAGGTGGCGCGCCTGCGCGAAGTCATCGAGCGCGACCACAAGGTGGAGGGCGACCTCCGCTCGGAGGTTCAGCGCAACATCAAGCGACTGATGGATATCGGCAGCTACCGCGGGCTGCGGCACCGCCGTGGCCTGCCCGTGCGCGGTCAGCGCACCAAGACGAACGCGCGGACGC
>JAKAUG010000160.1 GCA_021827805.1 Bacillota bacterium
CGATCTCCGCGGTCCCGGCGGCAGCAGGGCCCCGATGTCGGCCACCAGGCTCTCCAGGCCCTCCCCGCTGACAGCGGAGGTGAACCGGGCCTGCCAGCCGTCGCAGAGCTCCCGGTATGCCCCGAGCCGGTCCGCGCGCTCCGCCTCCGGCACGAGATCGGCCCGGTTCAGCAGCACCAGGACCGGAACTCCGGCGGAGCGCGCCAACCCCGCGGACCACGCATCCCCGGGTCCGGGGTCGGTGGACGCCGCGTCCAGGACCAGGCAGACCGCCTCGACACCCTCCACCGCCTGCCGCGCCTCGGCCATCATCCAGCGCCCAAGACCGGTGCGGGGCTGGTGCACCCCGGGCGTGTCCACCCAGACGATCTGCAGGCCGGGGCCGTGCAGGACGCCGAGGATGCGCCGGCGCGTGGTCTGCGCCTTGCTGCTGACGATGGCCACGTGCTCCCCCACCAGGCGGTTCACGAGGCTGGACTTGCCCACGTTGGGCCGGCCGATGAGGGTCACAAACCCCGAACGGAAGGCCTCCGCCTGGCTCATCGCAACCTCGCCCCCCCCACACCGGGGAACATGTCTTGAGGCGAGCGTTGCGCACGGGACCAGCGGGTCAGGGGCCGCGGGGCGTGCCGCCTGGGCCCATGCGCGCGAGATCGGCTGCGGCAAGAGCGCATCAGGCGATGCGCCTCCCCTCGAGCGGCAGGGTGGCGGCGCGCACCAACAGGCCCAGAACCACGACCCCGACCAGGGCCGACACGGGATGGGCCGCCAGGGCAAACCACAGCCGAGCCGGAGTAAAGAGCCACGGGCCCAGCAGGACCACCCCCACACCCAGGGCCCCGAACGACGTGCAGAGCACCGCGCCAGCCGCGAGGTCCTTGGCCGCTCCGGCCAGCGGATGGGGCGTCTTGACCACCAGGTCCACGGCCACCTCGAGCGCGGTGTTCATCGCCTCGGCCGCCAGGACCACGGCCGCGACCAGGACCAGGACCGCCAGACGCGCCGCCGGCAGGCGCAGGGTCCAGCCCAGGGCCAGCGTGCCCCAGCCGACCGCGGCCTGGACGCGAAAGTTGCGCTCCGTCCGCCAGACCAACCCGAGCCCGCGGCCGGCAAAGACAAAGCTCCGGATCCAGCCGCCGCGGGCGGGGCGCAGCACTGGGTTGGATGTGGAGGCGCCGCGTGGCGTCCGGATCACGGCTTCACCGCCCGACACCCATCCCGGCCAGCACCCGCTCGGCGAGCCTGGCCATGCGCTCGGCATCCTCGGGCTCGGTGTCGTCGTGGCCCAGGAGGTGCAGCGTACCGTGGACGGCAAGATAGCAGAGCTCGCGCTCCAGGCTGTGCCCGTAGGCCAGAGCCTGTTGGTGCGCGCGCGGCAGGGAGATCACCACATCGCCCAGCGCAGCCTCGACCCCTGGCGGGAGGGCCTCGCCGTCCTCCAGCAGCCGGAAGGACAGCACATCCGTGGGGGCCTGGATCCCCCGGTACTGGCGGTTGAGGCTTTCCAGCAGCCCGTCGTCTCCGAGATGGACGGAGACCTCCAACTCAGCCCTGCCCTCGGAGGCCAGGGCGGCCTGGACCGCGGCGCTCACACGCTCCTCCAGCTCCTGGGCCAGGACCGGCTGGCCATCGGCCACGGTCAGCTCCACGGGCACCCCGTCACCCCCTGCCAGCCCCTGTATTGTATCGGTTCCCGCGGTGCGCTGCAGGAGTGCCGGTGCGCTCGCCCTAAGCTCCGGCCGCAGTCCCGGGACCGGAAGGTTCCACGGGGAGGTCGGCGCCCAGGGGTTCCGGATAGGTGATACGCGCATGGTAGGCACCGACCAGAAGGCGCCGGAAGGTCACCTCGATGACGTGCAGGTCGCCCAGCGTCAGGGCGGCGCGCTCGAGCTGCCCGTCCTGCAGGCGGTCGGACACCAGACGGCTGATGCAGGTCTCGATGTCGGTCTCCGACGGGTGCGGCAGCGACCGCACCGCCGCCTCCACCCCATCGGCAAGCATGACCACCGCCGCCTCCCTGGTCGCCGGCAGCGGTCCCGGATACCGGAAGTCCTCCTCCGAGATGGTGCGGTCACCGTCCTCCTTCTGGGCCACATGGTAGAAGTAGCGCACCAGGGTGCTGCCGTGGTGGGTGCGGATGAAGTCGATGATCTCCTCAGGCAGGTGGGCCTGCCGCGCCATCTGCACGCCATCCTCCACGTGGCTGGTGATGATCTGCGCGGAGAGGCGCGGCGGCAGCAGGTCATGGGGATTGGCTCCACCCTGCTGATTCTCCACGAAGAAGCCAGGCCGTTTCATCTTGCCGATGTCGTGGTAGTACGAACCCGCGCGCACCAACAGGCCGTCGCCGCCCACGGCCTGGCAGGCCGCCTCCGCCAGGTTGGCAACCATCAGCGAGTGGTGGTACGTGCCGGGGGCCTCCAGGAGCAACCGCCGCAGCAGGGGTTGCCCCGGGTTGGCCAGCTCCAGCAGGCGGAAGGGCGTCAGCACGCCCAGTGCCTCGGCGTAGGGCAGCGTGCCGATGGCCAGCACGCCGGCGAGCAGGGTGGTCACGGCCGCCGCGACGGCGTCCTGGATGAGCGGTGTGGCCAACGGTCCGCGGGAGATGAGGGGGTTGCCCACGCCAGCGTCCTGACCCAGAAACAGCCCCACGAGCAGAAGAACCGAGCCCACCTCCGTCAGGGCCGCGAACAGGCCGGCGCGCAGCAGGTCGGCGCGCTGGTGCACGCGCTGCAGCGTGAACACCGCGGTCCAGGACCCGATCGTGGCCACGACGGCCACCGTCAGGTTGTGCGCCAACAGGCCCGCCCCGAGGCCGGCCACCCCGCCCACGAACACGGCCACGCCCGGCCCAAACGCCACCGTGGCCATGATGGCCGCCCAGGGCACGGGCGCCACGAACGGCGACAGCGCCAACCCCAGGCGGCAGGCCGCCAGCGTGGCCACCACCACGGAGCCGAACAGCACGAGCCGGACCTCATCGCCAAGCGCCCGCGGGTAGAACTGGGCCAGGAAGGCCCAGCAAACGGAAAGCAGCAGCAGGGCCACGGCGGTCGCCCCGGCCCAGAGGCCGAAGGCACCGCCCCGATGGAGCAGGCCCGCGTCGCGCAGGCGCTGCACATCGTCTGGGGTGACGACGTTCCCCTCGCGCACGATCACCTGGCCTCGGGCGATCACCGCAGGCTTGACGGCGTTCTCGGCCGCCGCCCTGGCCGCGTCGGTCGCGCTCCCATCCTCGAAGCGGTTGGCCACCAGGGCCTTGCTCGTCGCCTCCGCCATCACCCGGACCAGGCCGCCCGGCCCCGGCGCCGAGAGGACCGCCGCCTCGAGCTGGCTGCGCGCGGCGGATAGTTGGCTTGTGGTGACCCCCTGCGTCATCACGTTCTGCAGGCTCTGCCTGGCCGTCGCCAGCGCCTCGTCCAGGGACTGGGCATCGGCGGTGAGGACCGCCGCATAGTCCTGCACGGGCAGTTTCCCACCCAGGGCCTGCTCCAGAGCCGCGGCGGCCTGATCCAGCGAGGGCGGGGCGGGGGCAGGGGTGCCCCCGGTGGAAGACGCGCTGGAACTGGCGCTCGAACTGACCTGGGAGGCGACCGCCGCGGAGGCCAGCGCGGCCTGCCAGGAGGCGCGGGCCTTCGTGATGATGCCCGACGCCTGGTCGAGCTGCTCCAGGGCCTGGGCCGTGATGGCCTGGTCGGTCTGGTAGATCGGCTGCACGCGGTCGGCGGCGGCCAGGCGCAGTTCGTTCGTCGTGGGTTGGTCGACCATGTCCCTGGGCGAGCGGATTGTGAACGGCGCCACCTGTCCGGCGCGCAGGTTGACCTCGCGCGGCAGGCTGACCGAGGCGAACACCGTGGCGGCGGCCGCAAAAAAGACCAACGCCCACAGGCCTCGCCGCACGGCGGGGTCCCGGAGCAGGGTGATCAGCCAGCCGATGGCGGCCTTCGCCCTATGGGTCCGGCCCCTTGCCACGCAGGGCCTCCCTTCGTCAGGTGCCGCCGGTGGAGGATGCCGCGGACCCCTGGCCGGCGGGCCGCGGCGCCGCGCCGGAACCCGCGCGCTCGTAAGCCTTGATGATTTCCTGCACCAGGGGATGGCGCACCACGTCGGTGTCGTCCAGGTTGACGAAGGAGATCCCCGGCACGTTGGCCAGGATGCGGCGCACCTCCTGCAGGCCCGACGGGCGTTCGGCCGGGAGGTCCACCTGCGTGACATCCCCGGTCACCACCGCCCGGCTGCCAAAGCCCATGCGCGTCAGGAACATCTTCATCTGTTCCGAGGTTGTATTCTGCCCCTCGTCCAGGATGATGAACGCGTCGTCCAGGGTGCGCCCGCGCATGTAGGCCAGCGGGGCCACCTCGATCGCGCCGCGCTGGTTGTGGCGCTCGTACGCCTCCACACCCATGATGTCGTAGATGGCGTCATACAGGGGGCGCAGGTAGGGATCCACCTTCTCCTGCAGGTCGCCGGGGAGAAAGCCGAGCTTCTCGCCTGCCTCCACCGCGGGTCTGGTGAGTACGATCCGGCTGACCTCGCGCTGCTTGAAGGCCGTGATGGCCATGGCCATGGCCAGGTAAGTCTTCCCCGTACCGGCGGGACCGATGCAGAAGACCAGGGAGCTCTTGCGCATCGCCTCGACATAGTGCTTCTGGCCCAGGGTCTTGGGTCGGATGGCCTTCCCGCGCACCGTCACGCAGACGGCGTCCTCCCAAAGCTCATCCAAACGCTCCAGTGCCCCCTGCCGTGTCACCTCTGCCGCATAGCGCACATCAGACGCCGTCAGATCCCGCCCTTCCGCGGCCAACCGCACCAGACGGTCCAGCAGGGCCAGGGCCGCGTGCGTGGCGTCCGGCTCCCCCTGGATCCAGAGCTCATTCCCGCGGGCCCGGATCGACACACCCAAGCCGTTCTCCAGGGCCCGCAGATTCTCCTCGCCCTTGCCATACAACTGGACGGCACTGCGGTTGTCCGGCACCGCGAACTTCCGAGCCTCGGGCTCGAGAACCGCCACCCAGATCCCTACTTCCCTCCGGCTCTAACCGGCGCCCGGGCTCGCCGTGGGCCGGAATACGCCGATATTGTCCTCGCTTTCGACCTGCAATTCAACGCCCACCCGGCCACCGGCCAGTTCCTGCCAGCTGTGATGCTGCGCGATGATGCGGGCTCCGGAGGGGAGACTGGAGAGGAGGAAGGAGCGGGCCTCGGCGGTGGCCACCGCCTCGGCCTCGCTGAGCGAGAGCCGCCGGTAGTGCGTGCGCACCTCGCTGTAGCGCAGCGTCAGCACATGCACCGGGAGCACCAGTGGCCCCAGGCGCACCGGGCCCCACTGGGAGCGTGCCAGTTCATACGCCGCAAACGGGCGGCCCCGCCAGAGATCGGAATCCACTCGAAAACGGCCCACCTCCACCACGCGGCGCAGTGCCTGCCGCCCTGTGGGCAGGCCAGCCGCCACGGTGCGCGGAGCCTCAGCGTAGCTGCTGTACCACTGGCGGGCGATGATGAGCCCGCTGGCGTGCACGGGCACGTCCCGCACACCCTCGGGGCCACTGGAGCGATTGCGGGCGACGGGCATCCGCATGGCCCCCCGGATCAGCACCTGCCCGGCGGTCACCTCCTGGCCAGGCTGCACCATGGGTACCCCGCTGAGCACGCGCAGGCTCCAGATCCGCCCCGCGTGGGCCGCCACAATGTCGCCGGCCTGCGCCGCCTGCTCATAGCCGGGCGCGGGACGTGGACGCTCGGCCACAGAAATCTCCGCCAGGGTGCCGTGCAACGTGACCCCGGCCCACGCCAGTTCCGGCAGGGCAGCGGTCAACCTGCGACCCAGGGCGGACGCGTCGACGCTGGAGCGGCGCACGCCAGGCCGCAGACCCATGCCCGCCGCCGCCGCCGCGATCTCCGCGGGCGCCAGGCGGTCCGTTCCCTGCACCTGGACGAACCACACGTAGCCGGACAGGAACTGGCCGATGGCCACAGCGACCACGGCGGAGCCCCAGAGCCAGGGCCGGCGCCGGACGCGGGCCAGCGCGAACGGGGCCCCCGCCCGCCGCACGATGCGCACGCGCGCGCCGGCGGCGCGTGCCGCCGGGCGAAGGCGCCGCACCTGCGCGACGGCCACGCGCAGGCGAACGGTCCCGTCCTCTCCTTGGTGGCTGGCAAAGGACACCCCCTGCTCCAGCAGGGCGTTGAGCATGACCTCTGGCTGGGCTGTGCGGATCTCCAGATCCACGTAGCCGCCGAGCCACGCATGGGAGCCCGGCCCGCCCATCAGGCCTCACCTTCCGCGAAACTCACCGCCCGCAGCCTGCCGGTGACAATGATCTCGCCCGCGCGCACCGCGCCCACCCGCAGGTCCTCACCGCGGATCTCGATCCGTCCTGTGGATGTGCTCACGACGACGCGCTCGGGAAGGAACTCCGCCAGCCCGCGGTGGTTCTCGACCACCAACTGCAGGGGGACGACCACCGTCAGCCGGGGGAGGTCCAGGAGCAACTCCGCGGGCAGGTCCAGGGCCTCCGCGATGCGCGCGCGCCACCTCGACGGCAGACCAGAGGCGCCGGCCCCGCCATCCTGCCGCCTGGCGGCACGTCGTGACATGCACCGGCCCCCTTCCGGCCGACCCTTATGTCCCCGCAGGCACAGTCAGAAGCGTGCATGCACCGAGCTCAGCATGCGCACGCTGGATCCGGGCCACGGTAGATCAAGCGGAGGGTGGTGCCCGAGATGGCTGGCGTCGTCAACGTGATCGAACTGGTGGCGGATGCCGAGGGCGGGTGGGTGGACGCGGTCGAGAGCGCTGTCCGTGAGGCGGCGCGGACGGTGCGCAACATCACTGGGGTCGAGGTGACCAACCTGACCGCGATCGTGGCGGATGGCCGCATCCAGCGCTACCGCGCCAACGTGAACCTGGCCTTTCTCGTGGAGCCCCGCGAGGACCGTCCCGCCGAGGAGGCTGAGGCTCACCACGGGGGGCTCTGACCGCCCGCGGCACGTCGCCCCAGCCCGGGTCCCGGGACTCAGGCCCCCAGGACCCGGCGCACGGCGGCCTGCACGGCCGCGCCATCGGCCCGCCCGCGCAGACGAGACATCAGCACGGCCATGACGCGACCCATGTCCCGCAGACCCATCGCGCCGAGCTCCTCCACGGCGCGCTTCACCTCGCCCTCCAGCGCCTGCGCATCCAGTTCCGGGGGCAGATAAGTGGCGATCGCATCCAGTTCCGCCCGCAGCCGCTCCTCCGCCTCCGGACGCCCACGGCCCTCGATCTCGTGCAGGGCATCCCGCCGCTGGCGCATCTGCTGCCGCAGGATGCCCTGCACCTCCTCCTCCGACAGAGGGCGGCGGCGCGCGATCTCCTCGTTGCGGATGGCGGCCAACGCAAGACGCAGCACGGAGAGGCGGAGCCTGCCCTCCTCCCGGGCGCGCATGGCCTCCCGGCTGTCCTGAGCCAAGCGCTCCGCCAACGTCACGTTCGCGCCCCCCCCCCACAGGATCCGCGGTCTCTTGGCCTATCATCCCACATGGCGCCGGCTGGAACCAGGGCGGTCGCGGAGCAGGGGCAGGCCCTGGGCCCCCGCCAGCTGGGTGCGAACACGGCGGTGTCTTGCCAGCTCGCTTCCAGGAACCGTGTCCGTCCCGTAGGCCTTGGGGCTCAAGCTCCTTGGGAATACCCACGTTTTAGGAGGCCATATACCCCGTCGGCCGAGCCGCAAGAGGGGAAGAATCAGGCTGCGATGCTTCCTGGCATGTATTGCCTGCCAGTCCCGTGGGCGCCGTCGCTTCCTGCCACTGGACGGCACGGGAGCGGCCGATACACCGTGGGCGACAGGGTAGCTGCCACGGTCAACCGGCCTGCGGGCGTCCGACCCTTCACGCTCAGCGGGGGATGCGGGGACGGCACGTGCCCGTCACCGGCTGCCTGCCCCCCGTCGTGCCCTCATCCTCCCCGATGCACCCCACGCGTCAGGCGTCCCCCCGGCAAAGCGCATCACCCTGACGAGGTTTCCGCCCGTGTGGGGCCCAGGCAGGCGCGGCAGCCAAACTCCGATCGTCCGGCGACCAGGGGGGCATCCGAACCGCAGCGGGGGCAGGAGACGGGGAGGAAGGCCCCGCCATACAGGGACCAGCAGAGGGCGAACGGGTAGAGGCGGTCTCCGCGCCGAACCCACAGCGGCAGCTGAAGGGCGGGTGTCAGCATCAGGTGCAGGCGCACAGGGCGCAGGGTGTGTGACGGCCGATACTTCTCCTCGATCTCGCGCAGTCGACGCTGTGCTTCCGCCTGAGCGACTTCGGCTTGACGCGCCAACAGAGCCTGCCGTTCCGCGGGGGCTCCCTGCTGCCGCCGGGCGAGGGAGTCGAGCAATTCTTCGTAGTAGGCGGTGGTACGCGCGCGTTCCGCCTTGGCCGTCACCGCCCCCTGCATACCCAGCGAGCGGCTCCGTTCCTCGACTTTGGTTTGCAGCAGGGCGTCGGCGGCCGACAGCGCCAGATCCAACCGCGGCAACAGGATGGGGTGGCGCGCGGGCTCCCCGTGCAACCCTCCAGCGGTTCGCAGCATCCGTATGTGCGCCGCAGGGAGTTCTCGTCCGCTGCGACCGTCCACCCACACCTCGACCCGTTCCTGGAACTGGTCGTCAACGGTGTGGGTGCAGAGGGCCTCGATGCGCAGCAACGGTGCGAAGACGGGTTGGGGCGCTCGCTCGGCGTCGATGCGCCCGTGGTCGACGGCCACGGCCTCGCGCGCCCTGGAGAGCAGCGTCTCCGGTGTCGGCGGTAGGGGACGGGGCCAGGGAAGCCAGACGATGCCGGCATCCCCCTGTTCCAGTACCTCGCTGACCCCCCGTTCCAGGGCCGGGTGACCTGGGGTCAACAGGAGAGCTCCGTCTTCGGCGGCCACATCGGGATCCACGGTGACGGCCAGGATCTCCGGAACCCGTAACACCTCCCTCAGGTCCTGGGGAACGAGGACCAGGGCGGCGTCCGGGCCCTGCTCGACAGCCGCGCCGCGCGTTTCAAGCCAGCGCAGGAAAAAAGCGGACGCCACGTTCATCTCCATGAAATCGCGGCACGGGGAGCGTCGCCTTCAGACGACGGAGGAATTGCCGCTGCCTCCCTTCGGTGGTGTGAACGCATCTTCCTGAGCATGGACCCAACGCTGCGGGTGCGGGCTGGTTCGGATGTCCAGGCCGTGCTGCGTGAGATCAGCGCGCAGTGCGGCGGGTCGTTCAGCCGCGTGGATCTGCCCGCCAGGCGCGACCGTCCGCGGGGACGCAGCCCGCAGTGCCCGCCCTTGCAGGTCTGGTTCTTCTCCCGACTGCCGGGGTGCGCACGCCCCAAGGCGGCACTTGCGGACGTCACGGGCGATGCCCCCCCGCTGAGTCATGC
>JAKAUG010000103.1:0-9056 GCA_021827805.1 Bacillota bacterium
CGCCGCGGGGCGCTGGCTGCCCGAGGCCGTGCGCCTGCCCTCCGGCGGGACGCTGCGCGGCCTCAGCGCCCTGACCGAGGGGCGCTGCACCGTGCAGGGGGAGGGGTCCATGCTCGTGGGTCACGCGGCCGCGCCGGAGCCGGGATGGTTCTGCCTCGACGTGGCGGCGGCGCCCGGGGGCAAGGCCACGCACCTGGCGGAGTTGATGGGGGACCGGGGGACGGTGGTGGCCAACGACATCAGCGCCGGACGCGCCGAGGTCTGCCGCGCAAACGCCGTGCGCCTTGGCCTGGGCGCGGTGCGGACCCATGTGGCGGACGTGCGCGATCTGCCCGCGACCCTGGGGGACCGCTGCGATCTGGTGCTGGCCGATCTTCCCTGCAGCGGCCTGGGCACGCTGGCGCAGCGGCCCGATCTCCGTTGGCGCAAGCGGCCCCAGGACATCCCCGCCATGGCGGCGTTGCAGGCCGAGCTGTTGGCGGCGGCGGCCCGCTGCGTGAGACCGGGCGGGCGCCTGGTGTACAGTACGTGCACGACTGAGCCGGAGGAGAACGAGGCCGTGGTGGCTGGTCTGCTGAGTGAGCGTCCCGACTTCGAACCCGAGAACGTGGTGCCCAGGCTCCCGGCGGATCTGGCCGCCGATCCCGCCCTGGGCGCGGGCCTGGTGCGCCTCTGGCCCCAGCGGCACGGGACCGAGGGTTTTTTCATCGCGGTGCTGCGTCGGACGGCGGACCAGGGTGCGGGAGGCCGACGGCCATGAGCACGGGCAAGGTGGCGCCGCTGCCGCTGAGTCCGCCCAGGCGCTGGGAGGGCCCTCCGGGTCCCGACGGCGCGCCGCTGCTGGACCTCAAGGGCCGGCTGCCAGAAGAGTTGAGCTCGCTGGTCCAGGCCATGGGACAGCCGGGCTACCGTGCCCGGCAGCTCTTCGCGGCACTGCACGGCCAGGGAGCGCGCGCCCTCGCGGACATCCACGTGCTGCCCGCGGCGCTGCGCGAGCAGCTTTCCCGGCGCGCGACCATCCACACGGGGCGGGTGCTCGCGCGCCAGGCCGATCCTCGAGACGGCACCGTGAAGTATCTTCTGGAACTGGGCGATGGGACGAACGTGGAGACCGTGCTCATGCGCTACCGCTATGGATACAGCGTCTGCGTCTCGAGCCAGGTCGGCTGCCGCATGGGTTGCGCCTTCTGCGCCTCCACGCTGGGCGGACTGGAGCGGAACCTGTTGGCGGGCGAGATGTGCGAGCAGGTGGACCTCATCAACCGCGAGCTTGAGGAGGCCGCCCGCGGCAGGTCCGGGGCGCCGCATTTCCCCGCGCCCGATGACGAGGAGGAGCCCGGCGCGCGCCACGACCGGGTGGGTCGCCTGGTGGTCATGGGCATGGGGGAGCCGCTGGAGAACCTCGAGGAGGTCGTGCGTTTTCTGCGCGTGACGCACGAGGGGGATGGCGCGGGGATCGGCTACCGGCACATGACGGTGTCCACCTCGGGTCTGGTGCCGGCCATCCGGGAGTTGGCCGCCCTGGATCTGCCGATCACCCTGGCGGTCTCGCTGCACGCCCCGAACGACGAACTGCGCAATCGCCTGGTGCCGCTGAACCGCCGCCACCCTCTGGGGGAGCTCTTGCCGGCCTGCCGGGAGTACGTGGCGGCGAGCGGACGCCGCCTCACGCTGGAGTACGTGCTGATCGGGGGCGTCAACGATCTGCCCGAGCACGCGCGGGAACTCGGCAGGGTCCTGCGCGGTCTGCCCTGCCACGTCAACCTCATCCCGCTCAATCCCGTTCCCGAGCGCCAGCTTCAGCCGAGCGACCCCAGGACCATGGCGCGGTTTCTGGGATTGGTGCGCGGCGCGGGGATCCCGGTGACGTTGCGCCGTCAGCTGGGGACGGCGATCGACGCCGCGTGCGGCCAGTTGCGTCGGCGCCGCGCGCTGGAGGAGCCTGCCGGCAGCCCCAGCCAGTAGCGGCTGAGGGCGGCAGGGGGTGCGCCGCCCTGGTGGAATAGCAGGCGTGGCACCCATCAGCGTGCAGGCGAACGGAGGCATGTGCCCGTGCGGTTGGCGGGTCTAACCGACATTGGTCGCGTGCGGGAGACCAACGAGGACAGCTTCTGCCTGGAGCGGCTCGACGAGGGCCGCGACGTGTGGCTCCTCGCTGTCGCCGACGGCCTTGGCGGGTGCAACGCTGGCGAGGTGGCCAGCCAACTGGCCATCGGCACGCTGCGCGAGCAGATCCGCGCAAGCGATGGCTCCTGGTCACGCGACCTTGCCTCGGCGATCCAGACGGCCCACCGGCGGATCGCCGACCGCGCCGCGACGGATGGCGGCCTGGCCGGGATGGGCACGACCCTCACCGCGGTCGTGACCGAGGGCCGCCAGCTATACTGGGGGCATGTGGGGGACAGCCGGGCCTATCTATTGCGCGGCGGCGAATTGGCGCTGCTCACCCGGGACCATTCGGTGGTGGGGGCGCTGTTGGCGGACGGTTGGATCGGTGAGGAGGCGGCCCGTCAACACCCGCAGCGCAACGTGCTGACGCAGGCCCTGGGCTTTCCCGGAGAGCTGCAGGTGGAGACCGGATCCACGACCCTGGCGCCAGGGGAATGGCTGCTCGTGACGACCGATGGTCTGACGGCTGTGGCGGAGGGTCCGGATCTGGTGCTCCAGGCGCGGGATGCGCCGGAGCCTCTGGTCCTGTGCCAGCGCTTGGTGGCGTTGGCCAATAGACGAGGCGGTCCCGACAACATCACTGTGCTCGCGGCTCAAGCATGAGGCTGTGAGGAGGCCGGGAGCGATTGATCGGCCGGATGCTTGGCGGCCGTTATACCGTTGAGGCACGCGTGGGCGGAGGCGGAATGGCCACGGTCTACCGTGGCACCGATGCCTTCCTGCGCCGGCAGGTCGCACTGAAGGTCCTGCTGAGCCAATTTGTCGGTGACGGGGAGTTTGTCGGCCGCTTCCGCCGTGAGGCGCGCGCCGCGGCCAGTCTGTCCCACCCCAACATCGTCGCGGTGTACGACGTCGGCCAGGATGGCGATGACTGCCACTTCATCGTGCAGGAGTTCGTGGACGGTCGCACGCTCAAAGAACGCATCGCCGAGGAGGGCCCGCTGCCCGTCCGGGAGGCCCTGGAGATCACCGAGCAGGTGCTCCGGGCGCTGGGGCAGGCCCATGCGGCCGGTATCGTGCACCGGGACGTGAAGCCGCAGAACGTCCTGCTGACGCGCGACGGGCGGGTGAAGGTCACCGACTTCGGCATCGCCCAAGCGGAGGCCGGTGCCACCGCGCACAGCGGGGCCATCGTGGGCACGGCCCACTATGCGGCGCCCGAACAGGTGCGCGGGCGCCCCACGGATGAGCGCTGCGACCTGTATTCCACCGGTGTCATGCTCTACGAGATGCTCACCGGCCAGGTGCCCTACGACGGCGAGGGCCCGTTTGCCGTGGCCCTGCAGCACGTGGAGGAGCCCGTCCCCGATCCCGCCGCCCTGCGGCCGGATCTTCCGCCGGGCGTCAGCGCCGTCGTCCGGCATGCGATGCGCAAGTCTCCCGATGAGCGGTACAGCTCCACCACGGAGTTCATGACCGATGTGGACGCCCTGCTGGAGGGCCGCCAGCCGGTGTATGCCGAGCCCCAGGTTCAGGAGGTCGCGGCGGTGGAAGAGCCCGACCACGAGGCGCCCCGGCGCCCGCGACGCCGTATCTGGACCCTGGTGGTGGCCCTGGGTGTGGTCCTGATCATGGGCGCAGGGGTGAGCGCCGCTGTGGTCGGTATCCACCGCCTCATGCAGGTGCCGACCGTGAAGGTGCCCTCGCTCCTGGGCGCGGATCCGCTCACCGCACAGCAGAACCTGCTCTCCGATGGCCTGGTCCCTCTGGTGGAGTCCGAGCCCTCCAGCAAGTGGCCAGCGGGGAGTGTCGCCGCGACCAATCCCCCGCCCGGCAGTCTGCTGCGCAGGGGCCAGCAGGTGGTGCTCTACGTCTCGAGCGGGGCCGGTACCGTTACGGTGCCCGACCTGGTCGGGCTGGATCCGTCCTCGGCGGTCCAGGAGTTGCAGCAGGGGGATGGCCTGCAGGCCAAGATCGCCCAGCAGCCGATCTTCAGCGATAAGGTGGCCCAGGGCGAGGTCGCGTCCTCGGACCCGGCCGCTGGCACCAAGGTGAGCGCCAACACCGTCATCACCCTGCAGATCAGCGCCGGACCGTCGGCCGCCGACGCCCTGCCGGACTATGTGGGCCAGACCCAGACCGCGGTCAGCGCTGATCTGGCCTCGCGCCAACTGCAGGTGGGCACCGTCACCACCGCCCGCAGCGGCTGGCCGAGCGGTATCGTCACCGGAACCGAGCCGGTCGCCGGCGCGCCGGTGCTGCCCGGCCAGACCGTCAACCTGCAGGTCTCCAGCGGCTGCATTTACCAGCAGACTGAGCAGTTCGTGGCTGGACCCACCTCCCCGCCCGCCGCCGGGCAGAGTTCCACCTCCTCGAGCAGCACTTCGAGTTCCAGTGGCACCTCCTCGAGCACCTCGAGCAGCAGTGGCACTTCCTCAAGCACCTCAAGTTCCGGTGCCACCTCCTCGTCGCAGGGCGTGTCGCCGCAACTCCTGCAGGAGACGGTGCTGATCTCGGACATGGGACAGACCAGCGCGCGGGTCCTGTTCAACCAGCAGGTGCCCTCGGGCCAGGCCTTCCGCGTGACCCTCTGCTGGAGCTCGCCCCAGGGGGCCACCTGGACCTGGCAGGAGAACGGCGTCACGCGCGGCAGCGGCCTCGTGGATGCCACCACCGCGGGCGGCGCCGATGCCGCCACGACGGGAACCTCCACGACCGTGACGACCTCGTCCACCAGCTCAAGCTCCGGTTCCGCCAAGCCCTGAACGTGCCGCGTCCGGAGCCGCCCGCCACGCACTCGGCGGGCGGCCGTTCCCTCGCCCTTGCATCGCGGCCCGCCGTGCGGCCACAGTGTGGGTGGGACCGCGCAGGAGCGGCGAGATGGTCCCGGTGCGCCCGAGGCACGGCCGCACCGGGGCACTGGCGGGAGGGATGGGTGGGTGGGCGGCGACAAGCACGGGGCGCAACCGCCCAAGTTGATCGGCGTGGTCCTCTACGGCCGCAACGGGATCTGGTCCGTGGTCACCGAGCAGGGGGAGCTCAGCTGCCGGGTGCGCGGACGCCTGCTGCCACGTGCGGGTCCGGGCTGGCGCTCACAGCGGGATCGCGAGCGGGCCCTTGCCGTGTGGGCCATGCCCGAGGAGCTGGCTGATGAGCCGCCGGAAGGCGCCGACCAGGGCCTTGAGCGTGCGCGCGGCGGCTCGGGCGGGCGGCGGGATGCCGACACCCTGCTGGAGCCCGTGGCCGGCGACCGGGTGGTGTGCCGGCTCCTGCGTCCTGGCGCTGGGGTGATCATGGAGGTGCTGGCGCGGCGCTCGCTCCTTGAGCGCCCGCCGATCGCCAACTGCGACCACGTGGTCGTTGTCATGGCCTGGGAGCAGCCTCCCTTCTCCCCTGTGCTGGTGGACCGCGTGATCCTGGAGGCGGCGGCCCAGGGCTGCAGCGCGACGCTCTGCCTGGCCAAGTGGGACCTGCTGGATCCTGAGTCGCAGACCCACGCCTTGGCCGTGCTCGGTCCCTGGCGCCAGGCCGGGGTGGGCGTCCTTGTGGTTTCCGCCGTCAGCGGCGAGGGCCTCGACGATCTGGCCGGGGCGCTGGCCGGGCGCGTCTCGGTGCTGGCGGGCCCGAGCGGCGCAGGCAAGTCCCGCCTGCTGCAGGCTCTGGTGCCTGGGCGGGAAGTGCGCTCGGGGTCGCTGTCTCGGCGCTCAGGACGCGGCCGGCACACCACTCGGGTGGTGGAGCTCCTGCCCCTGCCCGCTGGCGGCTGGGTCGCGGACACCCCCGGCTTCAGCCGGCTGGACCTGGCGGGGATCAGCGCCGCAGAGTTGGAGGGGCTGTATCCGGACTTCGGACCCTGGCGCGCGGAGTGCCGCTTCCGCGGCTGCCGCCACGTCAGCGAGCCCGGCTGCGCCGTGCGCGAGGCGTCCGAGGCCGGGCGTCTGGATGCGGGCCGGTACAGCCGCTACCTGCAGCTGCTCGCTGAGATCGAGGCCCGGCCCGCCTGGCGCTGATTCGGCAGGAGGCCGGCGTTCCGGACCGAATGCCGGGACCCGGCAGAAGGGGGAAGCTTCCGTGTCCCTAAGACCCTCGGCCGCCAAGGCGGTGGGGCCCCGCCATCCCGTGGCCCTGGCGCCGTCCCTACTCTCCGCCGACTTCACGGACCTGCGGGCGGCGTGCCGGTTGGCCGAGCGGGCCGGGGCGGAGGTGCTCCACCTGGATGTCATGGATGGGCGCTTTGTGCCCAACCTGACCTTCGGACCGCTGGTTGTGGAGGCCGTACGCCGTTCGACGGACCTCTTCCTGGACGTGCACCTGATGGTGCAGGATCCCGATCCCCTGCTGGCAGCCTTCCGCCGTGCGGGGGCCGACGGACTGACGGTGCACGCCGAGGCGGTCGTGCACCTGGAGAGGACGCTCGAGTCCATCGCCACGCTGGGCGCGCGTCCCGGGGTCGCGCTCAACCCCTCGACCGGAGAGGCGGCCCTGGACTACGTCTGGGACGTCACGGGCCTGGTGCTGATCATGACCGTGAACCCAGGCTTCGGTGGCCAGTCCTTCCTGGCTCCCGTGCTCGAGAAGGTGCGTCGTCTGCGGGCCGAGGCCGAACGCCGCAACTGGCCGGGTCACCTGGAGGTGGACGGGGGCGTGGATCCCCACACCGCTCCGAGCGTCGTCGCGGCGGGCGCCGACCTGCTCGTGGCCGGATCCGCCATCTTCGGTCAACCAGATCCGGTGGCGGCGGCGGCCGCCTTGCGGCAGGCGGCGGCCGCCTGGACCGCGGCGCGCTGAGGCAGCCGTGCCGCGGTCTCTGGCATCGTGCCGGGGCCTTCCGGACAGGCGGCCGTGACCGCCACGGCCGGGGGTGCATACCGTACGTCGCCACGGCCTGAGCTGGTCGGGGCGGGGAGGGCTGCACCGTGCTGATGATCCGCGTCGTCCGCCTGCCGGCCGTGCTGGGTCGGATCGTGCGTCTGTTCGTGCGTGGTCGCAGACCCGCGTGACGCGGGCCGGCAGCGGCTGTTTCGTCTCCCGCCAGACGAAAAAGGGCGGTGTTGCCCTGCTGCCCGGCCCGCGGCAGGGCCCCTCCCTCGGGGCGCCACTCGGCGGCAGGGCACGCGACCCGCGCGGCCAAGCCTGGCGGGGTCCTGGGAGGGCATCCGCAGGGATCTCGCAGGATTCCGGCGGATGTCCGCAGCCTCCGACGGAGCGACGCAGGGATTACCCAAGTGCCGTCGCATCCCTAGCACACCCTGCACACAGACGGGGCAGGGCGGATCAGGCCGGGGACCTGGAGCCCGGATCTGGTCCGGCCAGCAGCGTCCTGATCGCGGGGTTGGGCGCGCTCTGGCGCGTCGCCCAGTCCGTCTCTCGCCGCTGCCCCCACGGGGGGCAAATCTGAGGCCGAAAGGGGCAAGAGCCTGGTCGGGCGGACGGCGTGGGGGCCGAGGGATCGGCCAGAACACGCTTTGTTGACCAGGGTGTGCCATTTCCATGACGGATGCCGCGCAGAGGGTTGAGGAGACCACCATTCCCGAGTATTTGGCCCTGAAGGGTGAGCCGGTCGAGTTTCGAGCCCTGGTCCGGCAGGTGACCTATGCCGCCAAGCGCGTGGCCGCGGAGCTGCGCACCGCGGGGCTGGAGGGCATGCTGGGCGCGACGGGGGAGACCAACGTCCAGGGCGAGCACGTGCAGCGTCTTGACGACTACGCGAACCGGACGTTCGTCAATAACCTCCTCCGCAGTCCCGCGATCAGCGACCTGGTCTCCGAGGAGATGCCTGAGGGACTGCACCTGGCGCACCAGGACCGCGGGGGGTACGCCCTCCTGTTCGATCCCATCGACGGCAGCAGCAACCTCAACGTGGACATGGCCGTCGGCTCAATCTTCTCGGTACGCCACGCCAGTGACGTGCTCGCCGCGGGTCACACCCAGATCGCCGCTGGGTACGTGCTCTACGGGCCGGCCTGCGTCTGCGTCCTGGCGATGCCCCAGAACGGGGTGAACGTGTTCACCCTGGACCCGAGCATCGGCGAATTCATGTTCACCCGCGGGCCGGTGCGCATGCCGGAACGTGGGACAACTTACGGCTGCAACGAGGCCAATGAGCCGGGCTGGAGCCCCGAGGTGCGCGAGTTCGTGCATTGGCTGCGCGGCCCCTCCGGCCACTCCACCCGGTACAGCGGCGCCCTGGTAGGGGACTTTCACCGCATCCTCATGGAGGGCGGGGTGTATCTGTATCCGGCCGACGCGCGCCATCCGCAGGGCAAGCTGCGTCTGCTTTATGAGGGGGCGCCGCTGGCCTTCATCGCCAAGATCGCGGGTGGGCGGGCCACCTCGGAGAGCGAGGACATCCTGGACATCCTCCCCTCCCAGATCCACCAGCGCGTGCCGCTCGTTGTGGGCAGCAACGAGGAACTGGAGCGCTTCTTGCCCTCCAGCCGCCGCAACCACCGCGCCCACTGACGGCAGCCCGCCACGGCCCGGACCGTGTGAGGACCAGGGGGCCCGCCCCGATGAGGGGGCGGGCCCCGCCGCGCGTCCGGGCCGGCGCGCCTCCTCCCAGTGCCCGGAATCCCCGCGACCGGCCTGGCGTCGGATCCCTCGGGAACCCGCTTGGGGGTGAGGGCGTGCGGCGCCGGGGCCGGCTGGCGCTTCTGGGCGCGGTCCTGCTCGGCGCAGGCGGGCTGGTGCTCCGGACCCCCTTGCCTGCACGCGGCGTGAGCACCCAGGTCTGGGCCGAGGGAGCTGCCTTTATGGCTTGACATCCCTTACCATGGGTGGGACACTGAGAATATGCAGACCAAACAGGTGCTCTCTTTTGGGTAGGGGGCAAAGCGCCTTGGCATCTCCGTGCGCACGCCTTACCGCTGGGAGGCCGCTGGAAGACTTCACGCGCCGGCCCGGCTGCCCAGCAGGCAACGCCGGTTTGCGGCGCGGGAAGTTGACGC
>JAKAUG010000103.1:9066-9351 GCA_021827805.1 Bacillota bacterium
AGCCACGGAGCAGGATGCGGTCTACGCTCCCTATACCCCGTCAAGAGATGCCACGTTGTTCCATCGCGGCGCCTAAGCTACGGGGGGCGCGGCGGCCCAGGCCATGCTAGCGTAGGCGGTGAGCGGGAGATGCGCGATGCCGGAGCCGCACCGCGAGCGGAAGGACCACGGGCTGCGCTACCTCTTCGACGAGGTGCCCAACCCCTCGCCGCGCGTCTTCGGCGTGCCGTGCCCTGAGCGGGTTGAGGTGCTCTCCCCGGCGATTCCGCTGCTGGAGACCAAGGC
>JAKAUG010000098.1 GCA_021827805.1 Bacillota bacterium
CTTGCTGCGCACCCCTGTTGAGATGACGCCCATGATGGGCAGCACGACAAAGCAGGCCAGCGCCAGATCCCAGCGCAGGATCAGCATCACCAGCACGATGCCCACCAGCAGAAAGATGTTGGCCAGCAGGCTGACGATGCCGTTGGTGAACAGATCGCCCAGGGCGTTGACGTCGTTGGTGACCCGCACGAGCACGCTGCCGACCGAGCGCGCGTCGAAGAAGTTCAGGGAAAGCTCCTGGATGTGCCCATACAGGTGCCGCCGCAGGTCCATGAGCACGCGCTGCCCGAGCGTGGAGGTGCGCCGTGTCTGCACCACGTTGGCGCCCCAGTTCACCACGTAGGAGAGGAGATAGGCCAGGGTCAGCAGATCGAGCCGCCGCATCCGCCCCATGTTCGGCCCCTGGAGGATCACGTTGGTGGCCAGGCCCAGCAGAACTGGGCGCACGAGCTGGGTCAGCGTGCCCACCACCGTCGCGGCGGTGGCGCTGACCGCCAGGGCCCCGTACGGTCGCACGTACGAGAGCAGCCGCCGCATCTGCGGCCAGTTGAAGGGGACGTCGACTTCCTCCTCGTCACGGTAGCGAAAGCGGTCCGGCCCCTCGGGAGGAGTCGGGACATCTCCCAGCCAGGCGGAGAACCGGGCGCTCCAGGATCTAGGACCCACCTTGGCGCTCACCTCCGCGCACGTGCCGGCCGAGGCTCGCGGCGTCCCGAAACTGGATGTCGAAGATCTCGCGATACAGCCCACCATGGGCCAGCAGTTCTTCGTGCCGGCCGCGCTCCACGATTCGTCCGCCGTCCAGAACGAGGATCTGGTCAGCCCGGCGCACCGAACTCAGCCGGTGGGCGATCAGGAAGGTGGTGCGTCCGGCCATGGCCGAGATCATGGCCTTCTGGATCTCGTACTCGGTCTCGAGGTCCACGCTGGAGGTGGCGTCGTCGAGGATGAGCACCCGGGGGTCATAGAGCACGGCGCGCGCCAGCGCGATGCGCTGCTTCTGTCCCCCGGAGAGCCCGAGGCCCCGCTCCCCCACCACGGTGTCATAGCCGTCGGGCAACTCGCGAATGAAGCCGTCCGCCTGAGCCATGCGGGCCGCCGCCTCCACCTCCTCACGCGTGGTGAGGGCACGACCGTAGCCGATGTTCTCGGCGATGCTGGCCGAGAACAAGAACGTCTCGCCGGGGACCATCCCGATCTGGCGGCGCAGGCTGTGCACGGTCCAATCCCGCACATCCCGCCCGTCCAGGCTGACGATTCCCTCCCGGCATTCGTAAAAACGCGCGATGAGGTTCACGAGTGAACTCTTGCCGGAGCCCGTCGGACCCACCAAGGCGATCACCGAGCCGGGAGGAGCGTCCAGGCTGACGTCGTCCAGCGCGGGCCGTCCCTGGGATCCGGGGTAGCGGAAGGTGACGCCCTCCAGGCGCACGTGCCCGCGGCAGCGCTCCGGTTCCAGGACCACGGCCAGAGGGCGGTCCTGCACCACATCCGGGGTCTCCAGGATCTCGCGCAAGCGCTGCTCGGCCGCGGAGGCCTGGGCCAGCAGGTTCACGAGAAACCCGAGCTGCTGGGTGGGACCGGTCAGGTAGCCGAGCAGCCCGAAAAAGGCGATCAGGTCGCCCACCGTGGTGCGCCCCAGGAGCACCTGGCGTCCACCCTGCCACAGAAGCACCACGGCGGCCAGGTTGCCGAGTAGCTGGATCAGGGGGATGTACTGCGCCTGATAGCGGGCGGCCACCAGGTTGCGCCGTCCGAACTCCTGGTTGGCCGTGCCGAACTTCTCAAGTTCGAAGGGCTCCCGGGCGAACGACTTGACCACGCGCACGGCCATGATGTTCTCCTGCACCACGGTCTGCAGGCGGCTCATGGCCTGGCGGATCGTGCTGTACACGGGCCGCACCAACTGGTCGAAGCGCAGCACCGACACGCCCAGAAAGGGCATGAAGACGAGGCTCAGCAGCGTGAGCCTCCAGTTGAGGGTGAACATGACGACCAGGCCGAAGCCCACATTGAACAGGAAGTTCCAGGCGCTGATCAGGCCCTGGCTCAGGTACATGCGCCAGGCTTCCACGTCCCCGGTGAGGCGCTGCATGAGGTTGCCGGTGTGCTCGTGGTCGTAGTACTCGAAGCCGTGGTACTGCAGCCGGGCATACAGGGCCTGGCGCAGGGCATAGGTGGCCTTCTGCCCATACATGCCCGCCTGGAAGGCCTGGATGAAGTTGAAGACCCCGCCCATGGCCGCCAGGGCGGGCATCCCCAGCACCACGACCCAGAGGTAGGCCCAGCGGTGCTCCTTGAGCACCACATCGAACAGGGCCCGGAGCAGATACACCCCGGCCAGGTTGCAGGCGGTCAGCAGGGCCAGAGCCACCACGGCCAGATACAGGGTGCGACGATAGGGTCGGCGGAAGCTGTTGAGCCTGCCAAAGGTGCTCATCAGTGAGCCTGGTGCACCTCCCGGGGTCGAGCAAGACCCCATGCCGCTTCGCCCATCCCGCCGTGTTCCCTGCCGCCTGGCAGGGTCTCAACGGCCCCAGATGCGCGCCCCGAATCCGCTCAGGTTGCGCAGGAGCCGCTGCAGTGCCTGCCGCGCCAACTGCGCCAGGGATTGGTCCACGGGGTGGTCGCTGTAGCGCGCCTCCTCATAGGCACGGGTCAGGGATTGGGCCTCGTCCGCCTGCACGTCCAAGATCGGCCCCAACCGCCGCTGATAGGCGTCCGGGCTCTCGGCGGGTTCCCGGCGGTAGCCGGAGCCGGCCGCCGCCCGCAGAAAGCGCCGGTAGGCGGCCCGCACGATGCGGCGGGGATCCATGAGGCCCGCCAACAGGCCCGGACCGCCAGCTGGCGCCCCGCCGTCGCCGACGCCATGGCGCCCGACCTCCTTCTCATCCTCGGCCAGATGCTCCTCGCCCACCCCCTGCCAACGCTCAAACCACTTCCAGAACTGCAGCAGCGCCGCCAGCGACTCCCACAGTCGCTGCCAGAAGACGCTCCAGCCCCCGCCGCCCCCGCCGAGGCGGTTGCGCAGGTAGGCCAGGATGAGCACAACGATCACCGCGGGGATCATGAGGGGCGCGAGCAGGCGGAGCAGGACCGCGCCAAGCACCGCATTGGCCCCGTGCGCCAGGGCCGCGAGCACCGCCAGGGCGCCGTGCGCCGCGGCAGGCGCGTTGTGTACGGCCGGCAGCGGCCGAGAGGGCAGCGTGCCGGTGGATGCCGAGGTCAGGGGCGCGCTCGGGTGGCTCGCCGCGCTGGGCGGGGGGACACCCTGGTTGGTCTGCGCGTGGCCTGGCGCGAGCAGCCAGTGCAGGAACTGCATCGGGAGGTCGAAGAACCGGCGCGAGAAGATCGGGGGCAGGGCGGGCACCAGGGAGGCCACCAGGATGATCAGCGCGCTCACCGCCGCCACGCCGCGCCAGGCCCGCATGCGGTCGGCGCTCCCCCAGTGGAAGCCGCCATCCGCGCTGAGGCGTTCGGCCGAATCCATCCTCGCCCCGGCCACCAGGACGAGCCCCCCGGCCGTCATGGCCGCGAGCAGTCCGGTGGCGCCCCACCCGTGGAGTCTGGTGGCCCCCAGGGCGGAGACCACCCAGGTCTCGAGCACGATCCGTCGGGTCTCCGGACCCTGCCGCCCCCAGTCGCCGCCGCGGTATTCGCCATACAGGCGCACGGCGGGCGCGAGGTGCGCCCCGAGGGTCTCGGCCGCCCGCGCCGCCAGGGCGAGCAGGAGCACCGCGGCGAGCCCTCCATACAGGTGGTGGCGCGGCGCGGTGGCACCGACGGCGGCGGCGCCGCAGAGGACCAGGCCCAGGGCCACGGGTCGCCACCAGTCGGGGGGACGGGAGGGGCTGATTCTGATCGTGGCGGCCAGGGAGAACTCCACGAGCCCGACGACAAGCGCCGCCGCGGTCAGCACGGGCCAGGGCGGGGCGGCGCTCGGCAGGAGCCGCTGCCAGGCCAGACCGAGCAGTGCGAGGGAGCCGCCGAGCAGCAGGGCGGTGCCGCCCATGGCCCATCCCGCGCCGCTCCCCTTCGGGCCAGGGCCATCAGGGCTAGCGGAAGGCGAGTCCATCCCGCGTATGCACCTCCAGCACCTGGGGCACGCGTGCCCCACTGAGCTCGGCGGGCCGACCCATGCGGCGCTCCAGAACCAGCAGGGTCACGGGATGTCCGTGCGCGACCCAGACGGCGGCGAGCCCCCAGAGCTCGGGAGTGTCTCGGGGCACCAGGGCCACCACCCGAGCGCCCCAGGGCAGCCGCTGGCCGTCCTGGCGCAGGCGACCAACGAAGTCTCCGCCCTCGGCGTGGCGGACGGCGGCCAGCAGCTCCAGCACCCGCAGGGCCTGCCCGTGATCGGAACGAGGCGCGAGGCGGAACCAGTCGGGCTTGGATGTCCCCTCCCCGCCATACAGGCTCCGTTCCTGCAGCGCCCCCCACACCGCCAGGCCCACAGGCCGGTGATGGCGCTGCTCATCCCAGGTCAGCGCGCCGGCGATGGAGATGGCCTGCTCCGTCAGCTCCCGGCGCGAGATGGGATCCCAGTCAGGCGTGTTCAGGTCCAGAAAGATCCAGGTCGCGGACTCACGCACGGGGGGCAACTCGCGCACCACCAGATTCCCCACGCGGGCCGAGGCCTTCCAGGCGATGCTGCGCAGAGAGTCGCCACTCTGATACGGACGCAGGCCGACGGGCAACTCCTCGCGGAACGGGCTGGACACGTCCCGGCGGGGGCCCATCGGCAGCCTGCGCCGGGCGGGGAATTCCGGCAGATCCGGCAGCACCGGATAGATCACCAGCCGGCCGCGGGCCCGCACGTCCGCAATCTCTTCAAACAGGCCGAACCAGTCCGAGAGCACCACCCGGGTGTCCCCCAACCGGTACACGCCTCGCCGCAGCCCGGTGATCTCGAAGCGATAGCGGTGCACGGCGTGCGCTCCCAGGGTCAGCACCCGCCGGAAGCGGCAGTGCACGCCCTCAGGTAGGCGCAGATCGAGCAGCAGCAGGGGTACGGGCCAACGCGAGCGGTTGACGACGGTCACCTCGACCCGCGCGCGGCCGCCGACAAAGGCGTGGTCGTCCACGAAGCGGTAGGAGAGCCCGAGTCCGCGGGCGCCCGCGCCCACCGCGACCTGGGAAACCCAGAGGGTGAGACCCAACACCAGCAGAAGAAAGTCCGCCCCGCGCCCGCCCAGGACCAGCGTGAGAACGACGGCCGCGATCAGGGCCCGCGGCCACGTCAGAAAGATCCTGGTCGCTTCCTCCAGCGAGACGCTGGGTGCCGCCTGGCCCTCGGGCTCGCCGCCCGACCAGGAACCGGCAGCCGCGCGGATCATCGGATTCCCCCCGCCCAGTGCTTCGC
Organism: Bacillota bacterium; assembly: GCA_021827805.1. Classification (GTDB taxonomy): domain Bacteria; phylum Bacillota; class Sulfobacillia; order RBS10-35; family JAJYVN01; genus JAJZWQ01. Next base: position 5,363 of record JAKAUG010000098.1, read on the forward strand.
CCTGGGTTCACCGCTTCCTGGCGCTTCCGCTACCGCAACGAGCAAACGATCATCGGAAGGAATCCGCGCCGGCCGCCGCCAGATGCCCCCCCTCGTTGAGGCGCACCACCCGCACCCGCCCGTCCTCAAGGACCAGGTGGTGGATCGCAGCGTTGTCCTGCTCAAAACGCACCGCGGGAGGCGTCCCAAGCCAGGCAGCCAGAAGGTAGGCGTTGAGGTTCCCATGGCCGATGACGACCAGCGGCCCGCGCCGCGCGGCCGCGGTCAGCCGCCGGACCAGGTTCGCGGCCCGGTCCCGGGCCTGGGCCTCGCTCTCCGGGCCGGGGGTCCCGGGCCAACGCATCCGCGGCGCCCAGCGGACCTGCGGAAAACGGCGCCGGAGCTCGGGCAGCGGCAGCCCGTCGTCCGGGTGCGCCCGGTGCGCCTCGGCCAGATCCTCCCAGACCTCCCAGGGACAACCGGTTCGGGCGGCCAGAGGCCCTGCGGTCTCGAGCGCCCTCAGCAGGGGGCTTGAGAGGAGCAGCGCGGGCCGACGGGCGCTGAGCGGGCGCGCCAACATCTCGGCCTGCGCCTGCCCCAGGGCGGTCAGCGGTGGGTCCGGGCGGTGCTCCGCGACCGGCAACAGGTTGTTCTCGGACTGCCCATGTCGGCAGAGATAAATGTCCACCTCAGAGCTGCTCCAGCTCAAGCCAGGCGCCAAAGCGCCCGCGCCCCACGCCGATGCGGAAGCGTCCCGCGAGCGTGGGTGCGATGGCGAAGGCAATGCCCTCGACCTGGAGCATCTGGTCCCCGGGTTCAGCCGCGCCGGGCGCGGCCACCGGACGGCGCAGTCCGCAGCTGCCGACGCCGATGCGGATGCAGTCCGGCCGCTCTCCATCCAGACGATCGGCCTTGAGCAGCTCGCGGCACTCGGCCACCGCCTCCGGCGTCAGCTGGATTCGATCCTCCATGCCCAATCACCTGGTTAGAACATGTGTACAAACCGATTGCTCGGCCTTCCACACGTCCGCTCGACCAGGTTTTCTCCCCTTTCGGCCCGAGATTTGCCCCTCGCGGGGCATCGGCGACAGGCAAACACGCGATTCGGGGCAGCACGTGCCGCACATGTCGGAACGCCCACCCGAGCCCGAGGGCCATGCGCGGCTCTCGTCCTTTGCCAGGAGCGACCCGGCCGCGTGCGTCCGGCCCCCGTTGGGTCCCCGGCGGCCGGTCAGGCGACCCCTGCGGGTTTTCCGCTCTCCCCAGGAACAGTTCCCGTCCCCAGCGCGCCCTCCGCAGCCTCACCAGGGCCGCCAACGGACCGTCGCGCTCACCGCGCCGCCGCCAGCGGGTGCAGTCCTTGGCGCGCAACGGGACCAGGGCCCTCCACCCGCAGTCGCCGGTCCGCGGCGGCCGTTTGTCCCCCGCGTGATCCCGCGCCGCCCGCAGCCGGCCGCGCTCGTCCTTCCTCCGTAGGGCTCTTTCCCGCCTCAGCCGCCAGGGATGACCGCGCGGAGTCCAGCCGCTCCCGCAGGGGCCCCGGAAACCGCGGCCGGTGCCCCAGCCTTCCGCTCGCTGCACAGGGCCGCCGCGTCAGGGACCGAGCACCCCGGGGTCCTCCGGGTAGCGCACCGGCCCTCTGCCCTCGCACCCGCGGGTCCAGGACCTCCATCAACGCGATCTCCCGGCGCCGCGCGGCCTCCACAACCCGCCGCATCACTCGCCCGCGGCACCACGCGGAAACCGTTCGCGGCCGCGTCCTCCGTGAGACGCAGCCGCTGCCGCTCCAGGTTCCCCGCCGCAGCCTGCCTTTCCGTGTTCCCCCGGCCACGGATCGCCGCCGTCCTCGCACCCTGGGCGCCCTCGCCACCCAGCACGACAGAGACATCCACCCTCGCGCGGCACCGATGCCCGCGATCGGACCGGGCAACGGGGTGAAGTCTGCCTTCCCTGCTCCACCGGCGCAAGGTCCCCACATGGATCCTCCAGCCCCCGCAACCCCGCTGGTCGGACAGCCTCCGGCAACGCGCCAAACCCCCCACAACCCATGATCCTGACTTTCCCATAGGTCCAACCATCTGCCCACGGTCTCATGCACGCCGCACGCGCATCGCACGCACCCTTCGGTTGCGGCGCTGTGGTTCGTCCCTTTGAGCCTGGTGGGTAGAAGGTGGCCCCGCGGAGGGACGTGCCAGCCCGTTACGGGCCGCGGCGCAGCAGGGGACGGCGGACAGGCAGCGCTGGCAGGGCTCGGGTTCGCAGTTGCGCGGGTGGGACGACGTCAAAGAGAGTTCATAGGTGCGCATGCCGGCGATCCACTCGCAGGGGTTGGTGTGCACCATGTGGACGCTTTCCCACATCTGATCGCGCAGCGGCAGGGGATGGGGGGCCAAGGCCGGCGACGAACCGCGCTGCCGGCGGCAGTGGGGCGCCGGAGGTGGCAGCCGGGGCGGTTGTGCCGGCAGCGGAGGCTGGGGCGAGTTGAGCGGCCGAACTGGAGGGAGGCGGGGCTGGGTGGGCTGCGGGCGCGGCGGCCGGTGCGTCGCCCGCAGGCGGCGACGGTTGAGTGAAGGCTGGCGGCGGCAGAGGCCACCGCCCGAGCAGGAGATGGGTCAGCGCGAGCCAGACCCGGGCCAGGTGATGATGGAGGCCAGGCCAGGAGCGCCCTTGGCAATCCCCACCTCCCACTTCTTGCTTGGCGTCTTGGTACGACGCCCTTTCGATCAGCGGGCGGCGGTGCGCCAGTTCCGTGAGCGTCAGGTCGGCCGGACCGCTGCTCGCATGCTGTTCGAACGCATCGGGACGGTGGGGGACGGGCCCGCACGATTGCTCCAACAACAGCCAGAGTGCGGGGCTCTCCACGTCGTCCGGCTCGGCGGGATCACACCGCTGCAGCTTGGTGGCGCTGACCACGTGCGCGCGGTGAGCGTACAAGTTGTGGATGCGCGGCTTGCCGTTGACGTCCTGTCGATATGCCACGGCCTGCCACTGGGTGGGCTCCAGATCCTCCCGCAGTTCCGCGGGGGTGTGCAGGCGCGACCGCCCCGGACGACCGGTGGCGGGAGGTGGTGGTACGGCGGGCAGCCAGGGCTCGCCGACAAGGCGCACGCTGGTGTTGGTATGCAGGGCCAGCACGAAGTCCAAGCCCAGGGCGGCCAGACGCGGCATCATCCCGAGCCCCGCGTAGCCCGCGTCGGCGTGCACGCGGCACGGACGCCCTCACTGGGCACACTGAGAAGCCCACCACGACGCGATGAGGCTGTTCCGCACTTGCGCTGCCGCCAACGTGCGTCTTTCGGCCATGCCGGCCGCCTGAGAAGGCGAGAGACATGGCCCTGGTGCGGGATCACCGATGGGCGGAACCGGTGGGCGGAAGCGCTGGCGCTTGCGGTGGCCTCCCCCCAGCAGCCTCCCCGGGAGCATCCAAGGCCGCAAGCCTGTACTCGGCGAACACGGTCGGCCCGATGGCCAGGGCATGCCGATAGGCATCGCGGGCCTCATCAACCCCACCGATCTGCTCCGCGATCGCGCCGATGGCGTTCCAGGAGAAACACTTGGTCGTCCAGGGCTCCCACGCGATGCCGACCGGGGGCAGGGCAAGCGCCGCCCGCAGGGAGACCAACGCCTCGTCATACCGCCCAAGCAGTCGCAGGGCGTCCCCACGGAGAAAATGCAGGTGCGCCACCCTGGGGAACCGCTGTAGGAGCGCTGTGATCCAGTCCAGGACCAACCGAGGGTTGCCGTTCGCATTGAAAGCCTCGCCGAGGGCGACGACGGTCCGCCACCAGGTACCGCTACCCACCGACGACTCCGGCAGGCGGTTCCACGCCTCGGCGA
>JAKAUG010000159.1 GCA_021827805.1 Bacillota bacterium
TCAGCGGACGGCCCGTGGAGCTGAACCCGCGCCAGGCCGTGGCCGGTGGGTTCGGGAACGGGCACCCACGCGCTGTTGGCTCCAGCGTGGGCCTGCACCTGGTGGCGCACCTCGCCCGCCGCCGTGTGGAGGGTGACGGTGGTGGGACCGGCGGCGGCGGCCCGCCAGGAGACGGAGATCATCCGCTCCGGGCTGGCGGCGGAGCCACGCACGAGGGGCAGCGGCTGAATCCGGAGGTCTTGGATCGGCAAGCGGACCCTTCCTTCCGTACTCGCTCCGGACTGGCGCGGTTCGCATGGGATTCGCGTCCCGGCGGATGGTCCCCCGCGGCGGCGTGCGCGGATTGGGCGTCTTTGTGGCGCCGCGGACGTCCCCAGGTGCCGTGTAAGGAAGGAACCGGGTCCGCGGCCGGCGTACGCTGGTGCCAGAAGGCCCAGGGGAGTCCGGGTGGGGGCCCGCGCCCGTCTCCCGAGCGGGGGCCCCTGGAGGGAGGCGTGCGGAGCGTGGACCGGGACGCCGAGCCGGATCACCGGGACTCGGGAGGGCAAAGGCCCCGTGGCGCGGCCACGCAGGCGCTCTTCACCGTGGCGCGCAACCCCGATCCCGAGAGCCGGCTGCCGTATCTGTTGCGCCTGCCGGTCAGTGGCGCGGACGAGGTGGTCCTCGCCACCGCGGTCCGCTGGCCGGGGCCCAAGGACGCCTTCTGCTATGAGGTCGGGGACTGGCCGGAGGGCGCCGAGGTGCTGGAGCAGGTCCCCGTGGTGACCTGCCAGCGGGTTGGCGTCGCCATCGACCTGGTGCTGCGCCGTGCGCGCTCGCGCCGCTCCATGTTCGTCTGGACCATGCAGCGCCGGACCGGGCGCCGCCTGATCTTCTGGCGTACGGCCACCACCATGGCCGGTGCGCGCCCCGGGATCCGCGTCCCCCAGGCCAGAGGGTTGGAGCGGGCCCTGACGGTGGCCGTCGACCACCGCGAGCGCTATGCCTGGAAGTTCGGCCGCTACGCGGTGACGCTGGAGCGGCGGGAGCTGCCGGTCGGTGACTACGGCGTGGTGGTGGACGAACACCTGGTGGCGGTCGTGGAACGCAAATCGGCGGCGGACCTGGCGGGCAGCGCCCAGAGCGGTTCGCTGGCCGCCCTGCTGGCCGATCTGGGGCATGTGCCCCACGCCGCGCTTGTCGTCGAGGGCCGGTTCAGCGACCTGGTCCGCCGGGCGGAGGCGGGCGGCATGCGGCCGGGCTGGCTCCTGAACCTCGTCGCCGCCCTGCAGGCCACCCACCCCCGCGTGACATGGATGTTCACCGAGACGCGGGACCTGGCCCAGGACTGGGCCTACCGCTGGCTCGGGGCCTGCGTGCAGGTCGAGCGCGGGATCTCCCCGCTGCCGGGGGAGCCCGAGCCGCGGGGGACGCGCGGCGCCCCCGCTGAGCCCAGCCGCGGCCCCAACATCGCAAGCCAGCCCGCCGCATCCGCCGCGGAGGAGAGCGCCACATGGCCAGACGGCGAGGAGTCCGAGGTGGGGACGGGCACCGCCATGCTGGATGCCCAGGCCCGGAGCACCCGAGCCCTGGAGGAGGCCCGCCGGGGGCGCGTCTGGACGAGCGCGGGACTGGCCGAGGCCTGTGGGGTGAGCCTCGCGACGGCCTGGAAGGACCTGCGCGCCCTGGTGGAGGCAGGCCAGCTGGTGGCCGAGGGAGGGCGACGGGACCGGCGCTACCGCGCTGCCGACCAGCGGCCGTCCCCGGAGGACGGCTGAGCGGACGCATCCCGGCGGCGGAGCGCCGGAAGCGACGGGCGGGTGTCCGACTCAGCGCAGGCGGGTGTACGTGAACAGGCCGGCCGCGGTGCGCACCAGCACCGTACCCCCTGGACCCGCGCCAAGCCCCCCCGGCTCCACCGCGGGATCGCCAACAGGCGTGGAGATGTCCTGCCAGTGGGCACCGCCGTCCATGGAGAGCGCCACACCCGCTCCACCCCCCACGTAGAGGAGGCCCGTGGAGGTGCGCAGCACGGCGTCCACGGGCAGGCCGGCATCTCCACTCGGCTCCTCCCAACCCGGCACGGCAACGGGCACCTGGGTGAAGGCGCCACCACCATCGCGCGAGCGCCAGAGCGCGCCCGCCCCCCCCACCAGCACCTCCTGGGCCGAGGGCGCCGCCACACTGTACAGCGGGCCGGAGAGGCCGTTGGCCTGGGACCAGGTGGCGCCCCCGTCACGGGAGACCCACAGCTCCCGCGCGGCCGTGTCGCCCTTGGCCGCCAGGGCCCAGACGATCTGACCCCCGGGGGCCACGGCCACGGCGGGCACGGCCGGGTTGCCGGGCAGGTCCGCGCGGCTCCACGTCTGCCCCCCGTCGTGGGAGACCCAGAGACCCATCTCCGGGGTGAACCCGGCCGGCCCGGCGAGCCCCAACCCCACATACAGCGTGTCCGCGGAGGCCGGGGAGAGGGCCAGGGCGTCAACCACCACGTGCGGGCCGGCCACCTCCGCCGCGGTGCAGCAGCGCGTGCCGTCGGACAGCTGCAGCGCGGAGAGCTGGTAGAAGGCGCGTCCCGCGTCGTGGGAGACCGAAAGCTCCCCGGCCGGCCCCACACGGTAGACGACGCTCGGGTCGCTGGGGGCTCGGGCCTCCAGGCCCACCACGGGCGCGCCGCCGCTCGGCGGGGTCCAGCGGCCCCCTGGGGAGACCGCGGCCGGGGGGTTCCAGCCTGGGTTTGGATCGCGCACGGTGATCAGGCCGAGGCCCTGCACCGCCAAATAGAACCGCCCGGGACCCGCCACAGCCACCCCGGTGATGGTCTGCTCGGTGTTGGATGTGCTCCAGAGCTGCCCCCAACCGTTCCCCCGGTCACGCCAGAGGTGGCGCAACCCTGCCACGGCCAGCCCCGGCCCGTCGGGTGCCGCGGCCGCCTGCCAGCGGGCCCCGGAGGACACGGCCACGGAGGGCAGGGGCGAGGTGCGGGTCCAGGTCGTCCCGCCGTCCAGGCTCCGCCGCAGCCCCGCGTAGACCACCCCAGGGCGGTAGGGGCTGGGGGTCACATCCGCGGCGGCCCCCCAGTCCTCCACCCAGGTCCCCCGCGGGGGACGGTGGCGAAGGTGGTCCCACAACGCGACGAGCCCCCGCGGCGCCGACTGCAGCCGCCAGGCCCCCGCTCCCTGGTAGCCGGGCTCCACCCAGAGCGTCGTCTGCCCGGCGACGACCCGTGCGGGCGCGACCGCGCCCCTGGGCAGGCTCACGCGGGTCCAGCCCGCCCTCCCCGGCAGGGAGCGAAACAGGCCCCCCTCGCTTCCGCCCTCCACCAGCCACCAGACGCCACTCTCCGGCGGCCACTCGGCCAGGGAAAGAACGTCCGCGGCATTGCCCGGAACCGGCAGCTCCTCCCATGTCCGCCCGCGGTTGCCCGAGAGGTACGCCGTCGGCAGGCCGAGGAGGCCCTGCGACGCGTAGATCAGGACGAGGCAGCCCCCGTCCGTGGTGAAGGACAGGCTGGCGATGCTCTCCGTCTGGATCCCGGGCGGCGTGCGCACCGCGAACGTCTTGCCCCCGTCCCGGCTGACAAAGAGCCCGCCGCTCCAACCGGCGGCCACCAGCGTGGGATGCCAGGCGGCGCTCGCCACCACGGTCACCGGCGCCGGCAGCCCGGTCGACGCGACTTGGGCGGCTGCGGCCCGCGCCGGCACGCGCAGCGGCCCCACGCTGCTCGGCAGCCAGAGATCGGTACCGTCCGCCACGGGAGCGCCAGCCCAGACGCCGAGCAGGTCCACGCGGCGCCAGGGACCGCTCGCGGCGTTCGCCACCCAGAGTTGCCCAGGACCGCCGACCGACGAGGCGGGCAGGGTCAGCAGGGCATACTGCCCCGGCGCGGCGGAGAACCCTGAGGGCTGCTGGCCCCTGCCGACGGGCGGCAGGCTCACCGCGCTCCAGGAGGCGGAGCCCGGTGCCAGTCTCCACACCCGTGCCCCCGCCACCAGCAAGAGGTCGCCCCCGGGAACCGCCGAGAGCGCGGAGACGCTGGCGGCGCTCGAGGGCGGGACGGGAAGGTCCGTGAGCCCGGAGGCTCCGAGGGAGACCACCGCGGCGGGACCGGGCGTCTGGCCCAGGGCCACCACGGGCTCCCCGTGCCAGAAGGCCAGGGCCGCGCCCGCGCCCAGATGCCCGGGCAGGGACCAGGAGCGCCAGGTGGCGCCGTCGTCGTCCGAGAGATAGAGGGTGGCACTCCCCGCCGCCCCCACCGTCCCGCCCACCACGGCGAGGCGCCCGTGGGTTGAGGGATCCCAGGCCATGGCCTGGAGGTCCAGCGGGGTGGAGGTGCGCCACGCCGCACCCTTCATCTGGGCCAGCGTGCTGACCGTGGCCAGGTCGAGGCGGCCGTTGCCGAGGGCGGCCAGGGTGTGCCCGCCGGGGCTGAGGGCCAGCGCGGAAAAGATCACGCCAGAGGGCGTCGGGACCACGGGCGACCAGTGCTGCCCATCGTCTCGGGAGGTGAAGAGGCGGTTGCCGCCGGGGGCGTTGTAGGAGGAGGCGAACAGAAGCGAGCCGTTGGCGGCCAGCGCGTTCACCGCCCCGCCATAGAGCGGCAGGGGCGTCCCGCTCGGTGCCGTGCTCGCCGGCACGGTGCTGACGGCGGCCACCGGCGCCGGCCGGCGCCCGCACGAGGGTGGCAGCGCGGGAAAGCCCGCCGTGTGCGTGGGAGCGGCGGCGCAGCCCGCCACCAGGAGCAGCCCCAAGCCCAGACATCCCCACCGCCAAGACCCGCCCACCACGGCGCCTCCCCTCGGAGATGCTCGTCCTTCCTTCGACCCAGGATGCCCAGGACCAACCCGTGCTTTCGCAAAAACCGCCAAAGTCCTGGCACCGGACCCACCAGGCAGCTCTGCCGTCGTGGCCACGCCGCGTGGAGGCGGGCCGCGCGCGGGGAACACTGGCTGCGGGAGGGATGGGCAGATGCGCCCCTGGCGCCCCCTGCTCGTGCCCGTCGCCGCGGCCGCGGTGCTGAGCGCCGCCGTGCTGAGCATCGCCCACAACCCGCGTTGGACGGCGCGGACGATCAACGCGTTTTGCGCCGTGCACCTCTGCCGCTACCACGCGGTGCCCTTCCGGCGCGAGGTCCTGATCCCATACACCGCCCAGGAGGTGCAGGACCCGAACCTGCCCGTGGGCATGCACCAGGTCCGGACCCCGGGGCTCACCGGGGCCATGCTCCAAACGGGCGTGGCCCTCTACCCGCTGGGGCTGGCCGGCCCCCGCCAGAACCCCCTGGAGGTCAAGGTCTTCTCCGCCCGCCAGGTCTCGGCGCCGCACGGCGCGGTGATCGCGGTCGGCAGCTCCACGGATGTGGTGCCGGCCAACGGGCACTTCTACCACTTCTCCCGCGTGCTGACCATGAAGGCCACCGCCTACGACAGCACGTGGGCCAGCAACGGGCCGTGGACGGGGCAGCGCTCGGCGATCGGGCTGCCGCTGGACCAGGGCATCGTGGCCGTGGACCCGAGCGTCATCCCCCTGGGGAGCCGGCTCTATGTGCAGAACTATGGCCTCGCGGTCGCCGCGGACACCGGTTCCGCCATCGTCGGCGACCGCATCGACCTCTTCTTCTGGGACACCCCCGCCCAGACGGCGGCCTTTGGCATCCAGACGCTGCGGGTCTACGTGCTCGACGACCCGCGCCTGCCGCCAGTGCCCGTGCCGCCGACCGTCAAGAGGGCCTTGGGCTGATGGCGCTGATCAACCCTCGGGCAGCCAGACGCGCATGGCCCCCTGGGCGCGGTTGTCCCAGGCAAAGTACGGCACGGCGCGGAGCAGCGCCCCGGCGGCGCGGGGCGGCGCGGGCCGATAGAGGGCGCCACCCCAGTCATCACCGCGGGCCACCCTCCCGAGGGTCTGCAGGCTCACCACGCCCCCGAGCAGGTCCGCGGACCACTCGGCGACGATATCCGCACCGGCCACCAGGGAGACGCGCCCGAGCGGGATCCCGGGATTGTCCACCTCCTCCAGGCAGAAGATCAGTGGGCCCCGCTGCAGGGCCGCGCAGCCCTGGTCCTCCCGCACCTGGGGGTGGGCCCAGATGCGTTCCGGCGGCATCGGCAGCACAAGGCGCACGCGTTCCCCCGCCCGCCAGGTGCGATCAAGCCACGCGTAGCCATCCCGCGCCACGGCGCCCACATCCACCGTCTGGCCCTGGACCTCCAGGCGCGGGGCGCGGCACCAACCTGGCAGGCGCAGCAGCAGCTCGAAGCGCGCCGGCTTCTCCGGCTCCAGGGTCAGCTCGACGCTACCATCCCAGGGATAGTCCGTGCGCTGCCGGATCACGACGCGTTGCCCGTCCAGATCGACCTCGGCCTGCCCCTGCACGTACAGGTGCACGGCCAGGGTCCCGGGGCCCGCCGCGTACACGTACTGCCCAAGGGAAGCCACGATCCGGGCGGCGTTCGGGGGGCAGCAGGCGCACCCGAACCACTCCTGCCGGTGCACGTCGCCGCGGCTGGCCAGGGGGTTGGCGTAGAAAAAGCGCGTTCCGTCGGCGGAGACCCCCGCCAGCACCCCGTTGTACAGGACGCGCTCCAGCACATCCCCGTACTCCCCGCGCGGCTCGAGCTCCAGCATGCGGTGCGCCCAGAACGCCAGCCCCACGGAGGCGCAGGTCTCCGCGTAGGCGCTGGCGTTGGGCAGGTCCCAGTCCTCGGTGAAGCCCTCGTTGGCCGCCGAGGAGCCGACCCCGCCAGTGATGTACATGTGCCGGCCCGTCACGTCGGCGAACAGCCGCCGGCAGGCCGCGGCAAGCTCCTCGTCCCCCGTCTCCACCGCCAGGTCGGTCATGGCCGAGTAGAGGTACATGGCCCGCACCGCGTGGCCCACGGCCTCGCTCTGCTGGCGCACGGGGGCATGGGACTGGTTGTGGCGGGCCGGGTGGCGGAGCGAACGCATGAAGCCCTCGGCGTGCCCGGGGGTACCCCGGCGGGCGGCCTCCACCTCGAAGTAGTTGGGAGACTGACCGCGCTGGTCCACGAAGTACCGGGCCTGGGCCAGATAACGCTCCTCGCCCGTGGCCCGGTAGAGCCGCACCAGCGCCAGTTCCACCTCCTCATGGCCGCTGTACCCGGGAATCTGACCGGGCCCCAGGCCGAAGACCCGGCCGATGTGGTCGGCCAGCCGGCAGGCCGCATCCAGGAGCACGCGCTCCCCGGTGGCCTGGTGGTGCGCGACGGCGGCCTCGATGAGGTGCCCCGCGCAGTAGAGCTCATGGGCGTCCCGCAGGTCCTGCCAGTGCGCCCCAGGTTCCACCGTGCTGAAGTAGACGTTCAGGTAGCCGTCGGGCTGCTGCGCGCCCACGATGGCCCGCACCACCTCCCCGAGGCGCGCGCCGAGCTCGGGGTCCGGGTCGGTCGCCAGCGCGTAGCTGGCCGCCTCGACCCACTTGGCGACATCCGAATCCCAGAAGTAGTGGGGCACCGGCTCCTGCCCCGGGCGCCAGCCGAGGGCAAAAGCAGCCAGGCGGCCGGTCTCCGCCAGCTGCGCGTGCGCGTGCGGCAGGGACTGCAGACGGTTGGTCCGCTGGCGTGCGGACCAGAAGCGGTCCTCCACCCGGACCCTGGACCAGGGAACAGGACGCAGTCGCACGCGGCTCTCCACAGTTGCCCACCCCCGCGCTGGCGTACCACGCGCGGTCAGGGGGCTCCTGCCGCCCGCGGTGGGCAGACCGACGCCCGCGGGGCCTGACCAGGCGCGGACCACCGCTCGCGGCGACCCGACGGCGTCCAAGCGTGGTCCTCCCAAGCGGGGTGCGCCTCCCGCACGCCACGCTTGAGGTGGCGCCAAGGGATGGCACGGGCGGTGGAGGCATGGTGGAGCATGGCGGCGGCATCACCGCTGGGGGCTCGCGCGGAGCCTCTGGCCGCGCCCCTGTTCCGCGGCGGGCGCCTGGTGGCCGAGCCGGGCAGTGTGGCCGCGGCTGCCGCGCGCCTTTGCCCACCCGCTGGATCTCTCGCCGCGCCTCTGGCAGCTGCGCAAGGATCTGTTGGAACAGGTCGCGTCCGGCTGACGGCGCCGTCACCAGGCGCGGCAGGAGAGCCGCTCGCCGCGCGGAACCGGCGCACCAGGACCGGAGAGGAGAGGGATGCGCTGTGCTCGTCTCCCTGCAGGAGGGCCTTCTGCCCGGCCGGGATTTCGCGGAGAAGCTTGCCAATGCGGAGGCCTATGGCTTCGACGCCGTCGAACTCGACGGCGGGGCCCTGGAGGACGAGACACGCAGGGCCGAACGGCGCCGGGCCCTCCAAAACTCCCGAGTGCGCGCGAGCAGCATCTGCGGCGGGATCCACCACCGCTTCATCGACGTGGATCCGGGCGAGCGCCAGCGGGCGCGAGACTCCCTGCGCCGGCAACTGGCCCACGCCGCCGAGCTGGGCGCCACCGGGCCGATCTTTGTGCCCATCTTCGCGGGTCCGAACCGCATGCCGGACCTCCGCCCCCTGCGCTCGCGCTGGGAACTGGCGCGCGACCTCTGCGTCGAGGTTCTGCGCCAGATCGACGAGGATGCCCGCGCCGCGGGGGTGCTCGCGCTCCTGGAGCCGCTCAACCGCTACGAGGCCGACTTCCTGAACCGCCTGGACCAGGCGCGGGACATGCTGCGCCAACTCCCAGCCGACCACCACGTGCGGATCATGGCGGACTTCTTCCACATGAACATCGAGGAGACCAGCATCCCCGCCGCCCTGGAGGGTGCGGGCGCCCTGGTGGCTCACGTGCACCTGGCGGATAGCACGCGCCGCGAGCCGGGCTCGGGCTCCATCGACTTCGTCGCCGGCCTGCGCGCGCTGCGCCGGATCGGCTTCGACGGGGCGATGGCCATGGAATGCGGCCTCTCCGGACCGGCCCAGGAGGTGCTCCCCCGCAGTGTCGCCTACCTGCGGCGCTGCCTGGCCGAGGCTGGGGCCAGCTGAAGCCCCGGGCAGGTCTGGCCGCCGCGGTGGCCGGTTCCTGACGGCGTGGGATGGCCTGGCTGGGCCAAGGGACTCTAGAGGTGCACCCCCCGCAGGGCCCGCTCCGGATAGCG
>JAKAUG010000257.1 GCA_021827805.1 Bacillota bacterium
AACAGGGCCAGGGTCATGACCGCCAGCACCAGGAGCACGCGCTGGCGGACCCCGATGCTCACGCCTCCCAAGCCTCTGGCCTCCCCACCCCGGAGGCGGGGGCCCTCGCCGCCAGGGACGGAGGCGGATGGGTGACTCCGCTAGCGGGGTCCTTGACCGTGGAGTCGGCTCCACCACCGTGCCAACCAGGACCAGGCCCGCTGAGACAGGTTCACCGCCCCCCCCGGAGCGGGTCCGGCCGCGACCGGGACCGCATCGACCGCGCCGTGGGCCGGCTCGGCCTGGGCGGCGGGCGGCACGACCGCCGGGGTCACGGGCACGTAGCCCGCCGGGCGGTGCAGGTCCAGTTGCTGCGTGGCGATCCGCTCGATCCGGACCGGATCCTGGCGGACCGCCAACTGCACCTCCAGTTGCCGGTTCTGCGCCTGCAACTGCACCAGGGCCGCACCGCTGCGGTCCACCGCGAAGCTCTCCTGAGCCACAGCGGCCCCGCCAGCCGCGACCCCGGCCCCCATGGCACAGAGCAGGGCGATGGTCAGCAGCCCGCGGCGCAGCGTCTGCTCCTGATGCCTGGGCCTCGTACGCGGCCGAAGCGCGGGGCTGGCCCTGCGGGGCAGGGCGACGGCCACCGACCCTTCCGTCCAGAGAACCTCGGACGGGGTTGCCGCCATCCTTACTCCTCCCCCCTCAGGTGCAGAACGGACCGGCGCCGGCTCGGATAGAGGGTCTCCGCCAGGGAGGGCACCGGAGGCCAGGCCGCGTGCACCCCGTCCCATGCGGCGCAGCGCAGGATGCTCGGCCCGCGTTCTGATCCGCCAGAGGGCAGGGCCGGGGTGCGCACCCGCTCTGCCGCTCTCAGCTTGGCGCTGCGGCTGCGGGGGTTGGCCTCCAGCTCACCCGCGGTGGCCTGCAGCGGCCGCCCCACCAGGGGGTGAATCTCCGGCTGCTTCCCGCAGCGGCAGACCGGCCATTCCGGTGGGCAGGTGCAGCCCCGCGCCAGCTCGCGAAAGACGGTCTTGGCGGTGCGGTCCTCCAGCGAGTGAAAGGATAGGACCACCACCCGGCCACCGGCCCGCAGACGGAAACAGGCCGCACGCAGGGCGGCCTCCAGGCTCCCCAACTCGTTGTTCACACCGATGCGCAGGGCCTGGAAGGTGCGCCTCGCCGGATGCGGTCCGTCCCTCCGTGCCGTGCGCGGCACCGCGGCCTTGATGATCTCCACCAGCTCGCCCGTGGTCTCGATGAGTCCCCGCTCCTGTCTGTGGCACACGATGAAGTTCGCGATGCGTCGCGCCCAGCGTTCCTCGCCGAAACGCCGGATGAGGTCGGTCAGCTCGTCCTCGGACAGGCCGTTCACCAGGTGGTAGGCCGTCGTTCCCTGCGTGGGGTCCATGCGCATGTCCAGGGGCGCGTCGGCCCGATAGCTGAAACCGCGCTCCGGCGTGTCCAATTGGTGGCTTGAGACCCCCAGGTCGAAGAGCACACCGTCGACCAGCCCCAGCCCCAACTCGTCCAGGCGCGCGTCCAGCGCGGCGTAGTTGCTGTGCACGAAATCCAGCCGCACACCCAGGCCCGTGGCCAACGGCAGCAGAATGCCCCGCGCGGCGTCCAGGGCCTCCGGATCACGGTCCAGGGCCACCAGGTGCCCTCCCGGCGCCAGAGCCTCCAGGATCGCGCGGGCATGCCCTCCGCCCCCGACGGTCGCATCGACGAAGACCCCACCCGGTCGGGGCTGCAGGTACTCCAGCACCTCGTCCAGGAGGACGGGCGTGTGCGCGAACCCGGATGTCCGTTCCGCCGCGGCCGGTCGCCGAGACCGCCGCTCTTCCGCCGCGTCCCGCCTTCTCCCACCCTGGTCCGCCATGCCCACCCTCCTCCGCCGGGCCTACAGGCCCAGGCCCTCCATCCGCTGCGCCAGATCCGCGTAGTCGGCGTCGCCCTCGTGCACATACCGTTCCCAAGCCTCCGGCTGCCACACCTCCACCCGCGTCGACACCCCGACGATCACGCCCTCCCGCTCCAAGCCTGCGTACTCGCGCAGGTTGGTCGGCAACAGCACCCGCCCCTGACCATCGGGCCGGCACTCACAGGCGCCGGCGAAGAACACGCGCACGAACTGGCGGGCGTCCTTGTGGGTCAGGGGTAGCGCCCGCAGCTTGGCCTCCAGTGCCGCCCACTCGGCGGGCGGGTACAGGAACAGGCACCCATCCAGCCCCTTGGTCGCAACGAAGACCGGCCCCAACTCTTCGCGGATACGGGCGGGCAGGGTGAGCCGACCCTTGTCGTCCAGGGCGTGCCGGTACTCGCCGATCAGTCCGCTCACCGCACGCCCTCCCTCACCCGCCACCTTGGGGGCGCGGGACCCACCTGGCCCCACTTCTCCCCACTTGCCGCCACCATACACCACCAGCTGGTCGTGATCCTTCTTTCTGGCAAGAAAATCTCGACGCACCGCCAGCCGGCGCCGCGGGCCGGCCCGCCACCGCGGGCGACAGCAGAGGCGGACGCGTTGACGGCAGGGCCCGCCGCCGCGTACAATCCCTGCGCGGACGATTGTGGGGATGTAGCTCAGCTGGGAGAGCGCTGCGTTCGCATCGCAGAGGCCAGGGGTTCGAATCCCCTCATCTCCACCAGACATGGACAGCCCGCACGGGCTGGGAGACGGCTGAAACCCCTTGGGCAACAGGGCCCCGGGGGTTTCCGGCGTTCTTGGGCCCTGTGGTCGGCCTCCTGCCCGGCGGGGTCCGTTGGCGTGGTCGTGATCGATCCGCGTGGCGGCGCCATGTGCGCGGTTCCGTGCCGGGACCTCCCTCTTCCCGGATGTCCGCTCCCCCTGTCACGCCCCATCGGGCTCCTTCTTCATGGGCACCAGGAGGTGGTCTGTCTCAGCCATTCGATGCGCTCGTGGCGATCGAACCCTGCCCCGGTGCGCAGGCGAAGCGCCCAGTTGCAGACATGGCGCACGCATCCGCGGGTCCGCGCCAGTTCCCGCGCTTGGTCCTCGGTCGGATGGAGGCGGTACCTGCACGCCCTGCGCTCCATACCTTGCGTTGCGGCGGGACGACGGCGGGAGGTGACAGGTCGACTCATCCCGATGGCCAGCGCCAATACGGTTCAGATACGCACGCGGTCCATGCATGACCCACGATCCCTGGCTGTCTCCCGAGCCTCTCATCGCAGGATGTGGCCGTGAGCCCGTGTGCCAGCCCTGGGCAAACGGTATTGTGGCCAAGGCCAGGGGTTTCGCGTCGCGTCTTTGTCGGTCCTCGTCCTGTGTTTCCGACCGCCACAGGGGCAGGTTTCGGGCGCGGAGGCTCCCGTTTCACAGCGGCCGGTTGTACCGGGCAGTTCTCCCGACCAGAGCCTTCTGCTCCACAGGCGTCCTGCGTCTCCGGGGAACTCCCGGCGACGAGCGACGCCAGGTTACGCGCCGCAGAACCGGTGCGGACAACGGTATGTCGTTCTGCCCGGTGCCGAGGGACCAAACGATCCTGGTCGACAGATCCAGGCGTGGTGGGATCACGAGTTGGAACCCACACCATGAGGTCTTGCACTGCGGCATGGCCCGGAACTCGGACGCCGGAGTCTCCGCTGTGGCGGGCCAGGTGATGGTTCCCGATCATGCCGCGCGCGGAGAAATCTTCGAGCACGATGCCCGGCGTGGTCCGCGCCAGGTCCGTCGTCGCCCTGGGCAGCACGTCCGTGCGGCGGCGGACACGCCGATGGAGTCGCGCCAGACCGGCCACCGCATTCCGCCGGTGGCACAACCGCTGCCGCACCTTCGTCAAGGGCCGCGGGGACTTGGTCGCGCCACGGATGAGAGCACCGCAAGGCAGTTCCGGCCAAGGTCCATGCCCACCACGTGGATGCGTGCGCACTCGCTCCGCGGCACCTGGCCGGGAAGTGGCCACATGCGCTCTGTACGGAACGGGGGCCGCGGTCCGGACGATGGCCGGCCCGCGGCCGCCCGACTCACGCGGTGGGCGCCTCTCCGATCCCGATCGACACGAACTTGGTCTCCAGGTATGCCAGCACGCCCTCGTAGCCGCCCTCGCGGCCCGTCCCGCTCTCCTTCATGCCTCCGAACGGGGCCTGCACCACCGTGGGCACGGGGTCATTCAGGCCCACGATGCCATACTCCAACCCCTCGGCGACCCGCACGGCCCTGCCGAGATCGCGCGTGTAGACATAGGCGGCCAGACCGTAAGGGGTGTCGTTGGCCAGGGCGATGGCCTCTGCCTCGGTCCGGAACGTCCAGAGACCGATGATCGGCCCAAAGGTCTCCTCGCGCGCCACGCGGGCATCGCGGGGCAGGCCGGCCAGCACGGTGGGGGCAAAGAAGTGGCCCCCCAAGTGCCCATGGACCTCCGCGCGCTGGCCGCCGCAGACCACGCGTCCGCCACGTTCCACCGCGTCCTCCACCTGCGCCCGCATGCGCGTCATGGCATCCCCGTCGATGAGCGGGCCGACATCCACGCCCTGCTCGAGCCCAGGGCCCACCCGCAGCCTGCGCACCCGCTCGGCGAGGGCAGCCTCCACCTCCGGCGCCACGGACTCCTCGACATAGAGCCGGTTGGCGCAGATGCAGGTCTGCCCCGCGTTGCGGTACTTGGAGGCGATGAGGCCGTCCACGGCCCGCGTCAGATCCGCGTCCGCGAAGATCAGAAAGGGCGCGTGGCCGCCGAGCTCCAGGGAGACCTTCTTCATCTGGTCCGCGGCACGCCGCATGAGGTCCTTGCCGACCTCGGTCGAACCGGTGAAGGAGATCTTGCGCACCCGGCGGTCGGTCAGCAGCACGTCCCCGATGGGGCCCGCCGGGCCAGCGATCAGGTTGGCCACGCCAGCCGGCAGCCCCGCCGCATCCAGGCACTCGAACAGGGCCCAGGCGGTCAGCGGGGTCGCGGAGGCTGGCTTGCAGACCACGGTGCAGCCCGCGGCCAGGGCGGGCGCGATCTTCCGCCCGAGCATCGAGGCCGGAAAGTTCCAGGGCGTGATCGCCGCGGTCACGCCCACGGGTTGCCGGAGGACGGCCAGGCGCTTGCTCGCCACGCTGGCAGGGATCAGGTCCCCGTACACCCGGCGCGCCTCCTCGGCGTTCCACTCGAAGTATTCGGCGGTCATGCCGACCTCGCCGCGCGCCTCGACCAGTGGTTTGCCCTGCTCGCGCGTCATCACTTCGGCAATGCGGTCGCGCTCCGCCCAGATGCGCTCCGCCACGCGCCTGAGGTGACGCGCGCGCTGCACCGCCGGCAGCGCCGCCCACGCCGCGAACGCGCCGGCCGCGGCGTCCACGGCGGCCTGGGCGTCGTCCGCCCGGGCGCTGGCCATCGTGCCAACCAACTCACCGTTCGAGGGGTCGACGACCTCAAAGCGGCCCCCCGCCTTGGCCTCGCACCACGTGCCCCCGATGTATAGCCGCCCCTGGATCAACGCCCGCCCGGCCTCGGTCTCCACCGTCATCCGGCAACACCCCCACACAGCAGCCCAGAGACGGGTACGCCCCGCTGGCCTCGCGATCCTTCTTGACGGTGGCACCCCAGTGAGACCCGGGTCTCCATGGCAGCCCCTCCTGGAGCACGGTGGGGCCAGGCGTGGCCCGTGTCGCGCCCTCCCCGGTTGCGACCCACCCCAGGCCCGCTCGTGTCCGCAGACAGAGAACACCCGTTCGTGGCGGCTCCGCTGGCCATGGCCGCGCAGCACAGATGCCCGGTCGGCCCGCATCCCCCCCGCTCCCTCCGCTGGCGCCGGCGTGCAGAGCCAACGGTCGCGGACCGGAGCGCGCGGACCTCATGGTCGTGGGCATGATCGTTCTCCCCCTCCCGGGTGCCCAGGGCCCCGCCAACCATGGAAATGCCAGGAGGAACAGAGCTCGGATCGGAGAAGGTCCCGCGCAAGTACCATGCGCATGCGGAGGTGCGTCCGTGGATCACGGCGTGACACGCAGGGGCTTCTTGCGGCGTCTGGGAGCCGGTGCGGCCGTGGTCGCGGGTGGAGGGGCCCTGGCGGGTTGCGCCGGGCTCGGGGGACTTGGCGCCAGGCCCAGCACGCAGAAGACCAAGATCCTCCTCACCCTGCGCGCGTGGGGCTATGGCTCGACGTTCCTTTCCTCCGCGACCGAGAGCACCGTGGACGAGTTGGTGCATGAATACACCGCACCCTGGCGCCAAAAGCACCCCGGGGTGGACGTGAAGATCCTCCCCAACGTGGGCGGACCGCAGGCGATGGTCTCGGCGCTGCTCGGCGGCACGGCCCCGGACATCTACCATTCCTGGCATCCCGACGCCATGTTCGCCAGCCCGGGCTTCACCACGGACCTCACAAAGTACCTGGCGGACGCCCATGCCAACCTCGGGGTCTTCAACGCGGCCCAGATGCGCGTGTTCCAACAGCCGGACGGCATCCGCGGTCTGCCGGCCTACCTCGGCATCGTGACCCTGGCCTCGAACAACAGCATCATCGACGCGGCCGGTCTCGAACGCCCCGCGCCGGGATGGAGTCATCAGGACTACGCCACGCTGTGCCAGAAGATCAGCCAGACCGGCGGCGGCAACATCGTGGGCGGGGCCTTTGGGCTCGGCAACGTTGGCTCCCCCACGGGCTACCTGCCGCCGAACTGCGTCCTGGAGGGCTTCGGCGGCAGCTACGTGGACCCGAAGGATGGCGCGGTCTGCACGCTGGATTCCCCCCAGGTGCAGGAAGCGATGAACTGGATCTACCCCCTGGCCCGAACCTTCGCCATCGCCAGCCCGGCCAAGGGGGGAAGCCTGCACCAGGGCACCCTCGGGATGGCCTTGGCGTCCACCTGGGACATGATCTACTACGCCACCACATGGGTGGGATTCCAGTGGTTCTTCTGCGACATGCCCTCCTTTCCGGCGACCCAGGCCCCCGTGACCTCCGCGACGTCCGACTTCTACGCGCTCAACCCACGCAGCAAGTATCTGGACCTGGCGTGGGACCTCCTGTACTGGATGAGCTTCGACCCGTATTGGCAGCGTGGCATGATGAAGGTGTTCCTGCTCAGCCCTTCCCTCGTCAGCCTGTGGGATGAGTGGGTGACCAAGGTCCAGACGTACGCGCCGCCACTGGCGGATAAGAACCTGGCGACCTTTGCGCGGCTTGCCCAGGGTGGCCACGCGTATCCCCAGCAATTCCTCCGCTACCAGGCGGACGTCGCCTACCAGTACATGAACCAGTGGGGCGCGGAGATATGGAATCAGACGGTGAGCATCCCCGAGGGCCTGCAGGAGATGACCCACCAGGTCAACGGCCTGCAGAAAACCGGCGCGGCCGAGGAGGCGGCCGCCGCCTCGCCGCACCCCGCGGGCCAGTATGCCACCCCCAGCCGCGCGGGTGCCGGGGATCCACCCACCGACGGCACACCGTATGTCGCCGTGGATGCCACCTCCGGGACGGTGACGCTGCTGGGTACCGGCTGGGACATCTACGGCACCCAGGACGCCTGCGTCTTCTACTGCAAGCCCTCGGTGCACGAACAGGGCAGCTGGATCTGCCGGGTGGACGCGGTCAGCAACATCTCCTGCCCCGCGTTGAGCATCTGGGCCAAGGTCGGCCTCATGGCGCGCGGCGACCTATCCGATGACGCCCCCATGGTGGCCCTGCACGTCACCGGCAGCAACGGCATCGAATGGGAGACCCGGCAGATGGCCGGGCTGGGTCCCACGTCCGCCAGCGGCCTGCTGCCCACCGGTCTGAAGGGGGCCCTGATGCAGCCGGTCTCGTCCCAGGCCGCCAACTTCCTGACCCAGCCGATCTGGCTGCGGATGGACCGCGACCGTTATACGTGGACCGCCAAGGCCTCCCTGGACGGCCAGACATGGACCACCCTTGGCGCGCCGGAGGTGGTCCAAATGGACGGTTGTTGGATCGGTGTGATGGCCACCGCCCACAACGGCGACTTCCAGGACAAGGGGTATATCCGGGCCACCATGGACAAGCTCAACTTCACCCCGACCACGAAGGTGCAGCTCGGCATCCAGGGAACGGCACCAGCGGCCGGCCCGGTACCCGCGAACTGGGCCACGCTTTCCGCCGCGAACGGCCATGGCTGATCGAAGGAGCGGCTCACCCCCGGGCTTCAGCCGTGGGGTGGGCCGCATGGTTCCGTGGCCCCAGCCGGTGCGCTGATGCGTTGGACAGCGGATGGCGGTAGAAGGCAAACACGGAGATGTCCTTGAGGTCCGATCGCCACGTGGTGTGCTTCCGTACGCACCACGTGGTGGTCGACCAGGGCCCACACACGCACCGTGTCCTGTCTGAGGTCCGAGGTCGTGGCGGTCTCAAGCCGCGGACTTCGGCGCATGTGGCTTGGAGTTCGAAGGCGCGGGAGAGGCGCAGGGGCTGGCCCCGCGCCTGCCCGCCCTGTCAGGTGGGACGCAATAGGTCATAAGCCACGCAGAGTGAGGCCGCTGCGGCCCAGACACCTGGTGGTGCCGCGAAGCGTCGACTGCTGATGGTTGTGCGCCCCGCCGACTGGCGCCCGCGGCCGGTTCCGTCAGGCGCCAAGTTGTCCGAGGCGTGGCGCCAGACGCGCCAGAGAGGCGGCGACCAGCTCAGGAGCAAGGCCCCCAAACGAGGTGAGCAGCAGCACACGATCCACCCCGAGATCGCCCAGGGCCCGCAGCCGTGCGAGCAGTGCGTCCGGAGGACCAAAGAGGACGAAGTCCTCCGCTGGTGGTGTCCCGGCGTACCGTGCTCCGGGGACCACGCGAGTCCGCAGGTAACGCGCCAGAGCCTCCCGGGCCCGGAAGAGGTCCGGATCGTTCGGCCCCGTGGAGCAGAACGCATGCAGGGCCGCGGTCACCCCGCCCCTTGTGCCCGAGGGGAGCGCGGCGCGGTAGGCGCTGATCAGGGCGCCCAGCTGGGCTGCGGAACCCAGGCTGATGTAGGGGACGGTGGCCAGGGCCAGCGCCTGCCGCCCGACATACGGCGCTGCGGCCGCGCGGGTGATGCCGATGTGCAGCGGGGGGCCCCCCGCCTGCAGTGGCCGCAC